>NZ_JBFAPH010000205.1:0-11866 GCF_040675635.1 Streptomyces sp. NPDC049577 | reverse complement strand
GGGGTGGTGGGGGTCGACGCCGGTGTCCAGTACGGCGACCGTGGCCCCGGCCCCCTTGGTCGTGCGCCAGGCGTCCTCGGCGTGCAGCGCCTCCAGCGCCCACTCCTGGCTGCGTATGGCGTCGGCCCGGGCGGCCGGTGCGGCCGTCGTCGCACAGCACGCCGCGAGGGCGAGCGCGGCGAGCGTCCGGAGGGTCCGGCGCGTCACGGCGTCTGCTCCGGCGTCGCGCGCAGGGCCTCGCGGAGGGTGCGTTCCAGGCGGTCGGCGAGAGCCGTCGCGTCGTGGGCGAGTCCTGCCTGGGCGACGGCGGAGGCCGCACCCGGGAGAAGGGCGTCGGAGGCGGGCTGGGGCGGGGTGTCCGTGCGCGCGTCCGCGAAGCCGGTGACAGTGTAGACGACGGCGGGCGCGTCGGTGAGGACGGTGACGCGCCAACTGGCGCGCTGCGCGTCCCCGAAGCGGGCCGCGAGGGTGCCGGGGGGCGCGTACGGGTGCGGCATGAGGTCGGTGCGCCGGTCGAGGTGCCCGTCGTCGAAGCGGTCGCGCAGGGCGCGCATGCCGGCGGGGCCGGTGCCGGTGACGAGCAGGCCGACGGTGGTCACGGTGGTGGCGGTGGCGTCGGTGTACGTGGCGCGGAGGAGCCGGGTGCAGCCGGCGGGGGCGAGGGCGCGGGCGAGCGCGGGGTCGAAGGCCCCGGCGCAGCCGGTGTCGGGGGCGACGCCGAGGCGCCGCCAGTCGCGGTCGGCGCCGCCGGGGCCGGCCGCGTCGCCGTGCAGGGCGGGCGGGAAGAGCCGGTCGACGGGGACGCTGTGCCACAGCGAGCGGCCGCGCTCGTAGGGCGACGGCTCGGGCGGGTCGCCCGCGAGCGCGTGTGCCGCGAGGGCGCCGGCGACGAGGCCGGTGCCGAGGACGAGGCAGGCGGCGGAGGCGGCGGTACGCACCCGCGTCACTCTACGGGGGCCGGCGCGGTGGTCCGTCATCCGATGCCGCCCCCTTCCTCCCGGTCCGCCGCTCTGGCAAGCTCCCCGCCATGCCGCCGATACCCGTGGACCGTGCCGGTTGCCGTGCCCGTTACGACCGGGCCACCGCCGCTTGGGACGCGCCGCTCGCCATCGTCGATCTCGACGCGTTCGACGCCAACGCCGGTGATCTCGTGCGCCGGGCGGGCGGGAAGCCGGTGCGGGTGGCGAGCAAGTCGGTGCGGTGCCGGGCGCTGCTGGAGCGGGTGCTGGCGCGGGACGGGTTCGCGGGGGTGCTGGCCTACAGCCTCGCGGAGTCGCTGTGGCTGGCGCGTTCGGGGTTCGAGGACGTGCTGCTGGCGTATCCGTCCGCCGACCGGGCCGGTTTCGCGGAGCTGACGGCGGACGCGAAGCTCGCCCGCGCCGTGACGGTCATGGTGGACGATCCCGCCCAGCTGCGGCTGATCGAGACGGCCCGCGCGGGTCGCGAAGAGGTGCGGGTGTGCCTGGAGTTGGACACCGCGCTGCGGCTGCCGGGCGGCCGGGTGCGGATCGGGGCGCTGCGCTCTCCGGTGCGGGACCCGGAGCGGCTGGCGGAGCTGGCGCGGGCCGTCGACCGGCGCCCCGGCTTCCGGCTGGTGGGGCTGATGGCGTACGAGGCGCACGTGGCGGGCGTGGGTGACACGGTGGCGGGCCGGCCGCTGTACTCGCGGGCGGTGCGGCTGATGCAGGCGGCAGCGCGCCGGGAACTGGCGGCGCGCCGGGCGGAGGCGGTGCGGGCCGTACGGGCCGTGGCGGAGCTGGAGTTCGTCAACGGCGGGGGTACGGGCAGTGTGCAGCACACGGCGGCGGAGGCGGCGGTGACGGAGGTGGCCGCCGGGTCGGGGCTGTACGTGCCGCATCTGTTCGACGGCTACCGCTCGTTCCGGGGCCGTCCGGCGGCGTTGTTCGCGCTGCCGGTGGTGCGCCGGCCGGGGGTCGGGGTGGTGACCGTCCTGGGCGGGGGCTATCCGGCGTCGGGGGCCGCGGGCGCGGACCGGCTGCCGGTGCCGTGGCTGCCGGAGGGGCTGCGGCTGGCGCCGCAGGAGGGCGCCGGCGAGGTGCAGACGCCGCTGCTGGGTCAGCCGGCCGACGATCTGCTGGTCGGCGACAAGGTGTGGTTCCGGCACGCGAAGGCGGGGGAGCTGTGCGAGCGCTTCCCGGCGCTGCACCTGGTCGAGGGCGATCGGGTGGTGCGGACGGTGCCGACGTACCGGGGCGAGGGCCACACGTACCTCTGACCCTCGCCCGTCACCGCGGGTGAGCGGGGTTCAGGGGGTGAGGATGAGGCGGACGGGCGCGCCGTCCTTCTTCCGCAGGCGGTCGATGCCGGCCGCCGCCTCGGTGAGCGGCAGGGTGTCGCTGATGGAGCGGCCGAGGTCCAGCCGGTGCAGCCGGGCGAGGGCGACGAGTTCCTCGACGTGGGCGGGCGTCGAGCCGTAGTGGCCGAGGACGCTCTGCTCGCGGTAGCTGAAGGCGATGCTGTCGGGGACGGTGAGCGGGCCGGGGTGCAGGCCGACGAGGACGAGGCGGCCGCCGGGGGCCAGGCAGCGGGCGGCCTGTTCGCGGACGGCGGGGACGCCGGCGAGGTCGAGGGCGAGGTCCAGGCCGCGGCCCCCGGTGGCCTCGCGGAGGCGGTCGCGGAAGTCCGGGGCGTGCGGGTCGAGGGCGAGGTCGGCGCCGAGGTCGAGCGCCCGTCGCCGGGCGGCTTCGAGGGGGTCGACGGCGATGACGGGCGCGGCCCCGGTGAGGCGGAGCAGCTGGACGGCGTGCGCGCCGAGGCCGCCGACGCCCCATACGCCGGCGGGCCGGGCGGGGCGTGCGGCGCCGGTGGTGGTGATGGCGGCCCAGGGGGTGGAGACGGCGTCCGGGATGACGGCGGCCTGTTCGAAGGGCAGGTCGTCGGGGAGGGCGACGAGGGTGTGGGCGGTGGCGAGGGCGTATTCGGCCCAGCCGCCGTCGTAGTCGACGCCGCGCGTGCGCAGGACGGGGCAGGGGGCGAAGCGCAGGCAGGCGGCGCAGGTTCCGCAGCGTTCGCCGGCCTGGAGCAGGACCCGCTGCCCCTCCGCCCAGGTGCCGGGCACGCCGGGGCCGAGGGCGTCGATGATGCCGGCGGTCTCGTGGCCGAGGGTGACCTTCTCACCGGTCGCGTAGAGGGGTTTGAGGCTGCCGTCGACGAGGTGGACGTCGGAGAGGCAGATGCCCGCCGCCCGGACCCTGATGCGGACCTGGCCGGGTCCGGGCTCGGGTATGGGCGTCTCCTCGACGGCGAAGCCGCCGGTGCGCAGGTCGAGCCGTCCGGCGAGCATGGTGTCGGGCATGCGGGGCCTCCTGGGGGAGCGGCGGGGACCGGTGTCGCCGATGATCACCGGTCCCCGTCGTCGCGGGCGCGGGGGTACCCGCGGATCGCCCGGCGAATCCCGGGATTCCACGGAATCGCCGGGGATCCGCCGGGCGCCCGGTCCGCCCTTCGGGCGCGGAGCCGGTGGCTCAGGCGGCCCGGTCCGGCTGGTCCGGAATGACGCTGCCGTCCGCCCGCAGGACGGGGCCGTGCGTCCCGTCGGGGAGCGTCGCGGCGGTCGTCGAGCAGGGGTAGGTGCCGGACCTGCGCGGCATGGGGTCGATGAACATGGGCTGGGCCACCCAGCGTCCGTCGGCGTCGTCGTAGGCGCGGCACATCAGCTCGGCCTTGTTGCGGTTGACGGCGATGTGGGCGCCGGTCGCGTCGTTCACGAACGTCACGTCCGTGTCGGCGTCGCCCGCGCCGAGGGCGATGCGGTGGGCGGGGTCCTGCTGCTTCCAGGCCGCCGCGCCCTTGATCCCGAAGATCTCCTGGTTGATCATGCAGCGCTTGCCGTCCATGTACGGCAGGGCGTCGCCGCGTCCGGTCTCGGCGCCGCCGCAGCCCTTGAGGCGGGCGGTCAGCCTGCCGTGCTCGGTGATGCTGCGGATGCCGATGGTGTGCGCGCGGTCCAGGCCGACGCCGCCGGACCAGGCTTCGGCGATGGGCTCGGAGGAGGCGGAGACGATGTAGACGTCGAAGCCGGCCCTCTTGAGCGTGCGGATGAGGTCCTTCTGCTGGTCGTAGTAGCGGACGTAGCCGGCGATGGTGTGGGTGCCGACGGTCTGCTTGCTGCCGACGGGCGCCGCGAGCGCTTCGGCGCGCGCCTTCTTCGCCATGGAGGTGAGGGCGGCGGGGGTGTGGCCGGCGAAGAGCTGCGGTATCCAGGCGTAGGCCGGCACGGTGCGGCGGTGGTCCCAGTCGCCGGCGAAGGCCGGTTCGCCGGCCATGGTCTGCGACTTCTCGCGGATCTCGTAGATCTCGTCGGTGCAGGCGGTGTTGCGCGAGGTGGGCAGCGGGGCGCCGACGGGCACGGCGGTGCCGCAGGCCTTGGTGAGTGCCTTGTCGGCGGCGGGGGTGAGCCAGGCGCTGGTGTCCCGCCAGCTCCTGGGGCGCAGGATCCCGTCGTGCTTGAGTGCCCAGGCGAGCGTGGCGTCGGTGATGTCGTTCTTGACGACGGTGTTGTCCCAGTCGAAGGCGGCGACGGGGCGGGGGCCACGCTTGCCGGAGCAGGTGCCGCGCTCGTCGATCATCTTCTGGAGCTTGGCGCGGTTGTCGCCGAACCAGGGGAGGTTCGCGTCCAGCCTGGGGCAGTGGGCCCGGGCCGTATGGTCGGCGCGGGCGGGGGTGGTGGCTCCGGCGGGGGCGGCGGCGGTGAGAGCGGCGACGGCCGCCAGGCCGGTGGCGAGGAGAGTGCGCATGCGTCCTCATGGAGGTCGGGTGCAGGTCACGCACGGGGGCCGGGCCCGGTGGCGGCCGGGCCCGCCCCCGTGTCGATCTTGGACCTTACAGCGGGGTCACGTAGGCGCCGGCGATGCCTCCGTCCACGAGGAACTCGGCGGCGTTGACGAAGGAGGAGTCGTCGCTGGCGAGGAAGGCCACGGCGGCGGCGATCTCCTCGGGCTCGGCGAAGCGGCCGACGGGCACGTGCACGAGCCGGCGCGCGGCCCGCTCCGGGTCCTTGGCGAACAGCTCCTTGAGCAGCGGGGTGTTGACGGGCCCGGGGCACAGGGCGTTGACGCGGATGCCCTCGCGGGCGAACTGCACGCCCAGTTCGCGGGACATGGCGAGGACGCCGCCCTTGGAGGCGGTGTAGCTGATCTGGGAGGTGGCGGCGCCCATGACGGCGACGAAGGAGGCGGTGTTGATGATCGAGCCCTTGCCCTGGCGCTGCATATAGGGCAGGGCGGCCTTGCAGCAGAGGTAGACGGAGGTGAGGTTGACCTCCTGGACGCGCTTCCAGGCGTCGAGCCCGGTGGTGAGGATGGAGTCGTCGTCGGGCGGCGAGATGCCGGCGTTGTTGAAGGCGACGTCGACGGAGCCGTAGGTGTCGTAGGCGGTCCTGAACAGCGCCTCGACCTGCTCGGGGTCGGTGACGTCGACCTTGACGAAGAGTCCGCCGACCTCGTCGGCGGCGGCCTTGCCGGCGGTCTCGTCGATGTCGGCGCACACGACGCGGGCGCCCTCGGAGGCGAGCCGCCGGGCCGTGGCCAGCCCGATGCCGCTGCCGGCTCCGGTGATGACGGCGGTCCGGCCGGTGAGCCGGCGGCAGACGGGGGTCTCGGTCACTTGGTCTCCTCGGTGCTGATGAACACGTTCTTGGTCTCGGTGAAGGCGGACAGCGCGTCGGGGCCCAGCTCCCGGCCCAGGCCGGACTGGCGGAAGCCGCCGAAGGGGGTCCAGTAGCGGACGCTGCTGTGGGAGTTGACGGAGAGGTTGCCGGCGGCGACGGCGCGCGAGACGCGGACGGCCCGGCCGACGTCCCGGGTCCAGATCGAGCCGGACAGCCCGTAGTCGGTGGCGTTGGCGATCCGTACGGCCTCGTCCTCGTCCTCGAAGGGGATGACGACGGCGACCGGGCCGAAGATCTCCTCCCGGGCGACCCGGTCGTCCGGGGTGCCCTCCAGGACGGTGGCCGGGTACCAGAACCCCTTGCCGGCCGGGGCCTCGCCCCGGATGGCGGCGGGCGCGCTCTCGGGGACGTACGACCGTACGCGCTCCCGCTGGGCGGCCGAGATGAGCGGGCCCATCTGTGTGGCCGGGTCGGTGGGGTCGCCGACGGTGAAGGAGAGCACGGCCGGTTCGAGGAGTCCGAGGAAGCGGTCGTAGACGGAACGCTGGACGAGGATGCGGCTGCGGGCGCAGCAGTCCTGGCCGGTGTTGTCGAGGAAGGAGCCGGGCGCGGTGGCGGCGGCGCGTTCCAGGTCGGCGTCGGCGAAGACGATGTTGGGGCTCTTGCCGCCGAGTTCGAGGGTCAGGCGCTTCACACCGGCGGCACAGCCGGCCATGATCTGCTTGCCGACGGCGGTGGAGCCGGTGAAGACGACCTTGGCGACGCCGGGGTGTTCGACGAGTGCCGCGCCGGTGACCGGGCCGGCGCCGGGCAGGACCTGGAGGAGTCCTTCGGGGAGTCCGGAGGCGAGGGCGAGTTCGGCGAGCCGCAGCGCGGTCAGCGGGGTGGTCTCGGCGGGTTTGAGGAGGACGGCGTTGCCCGCGGCCAGCGCGGGGGCGAAGCCCCAGGCGGCGATGGGCATGGGGAAGTTCCACGGCGCGATGACGGCGACGACGCCGAGCGGTTCGTGGAAGGTGACGTCGATGCCGCCGCTCACCGGGATCTGGCTGCCGGTGAGGCGTTCGACGCCGCCGGCGGCGTAGTCGAGGAGGTCCCGGGCGTTGCCGGCCTCCCAGCGGGCGTTGCCGATCGGGTGGCCGGCCTCGCGGACCTCCAGGGCGGCCAGTTCCTCCAGGTGCTCGTCGACGGCCGTGGCGAAGCGCCGCAGCTGGCGGGCCCGGTCGCCGGGGGCGAGGGCGGCCCAGGCGGTCTGTGCCCGTGCGGCGCGGGCGACGGCCGCGTCGACCTCGGCGGGGGTGGTGCCGGGGACGGTCGCGATGACCTCTTCGGTCGCCGGGTTGATGATCTCGTGCAACGCGGGGGTCCTCACATGCGCTCGAAGGAGCGGAAGCGCTCCCAGTCCGTGACGGCCGTGTCGTACGCCTGCTGCTCGACGCGGGCCATGTTCAGGTAGTGCTCGACGACCTCGTCGCCGAAGGCGGCCCGGGCGATCGGGCTGGCCTCCCACAGGTCCGCGGCCTCGCGCAGGGTGGTGGGGACGTGGGCGGCGTCGCCGGTGTAGGCGTTGCCGGTGCAGGCGTCCGGCAGTTCGAGTTCGTGCTCGACGCCGTGCAGTCCGGCGGCGACCAGTCCGGCGACGGCGAGGTAGGGGTTGACGTCGCCGCCGGGCAGCCGGTTCTCGAAGCGGTGGCTCGGCCCGTGCCCGATGACGCGCAGGGCGCAGGTGCGGTTGTCGGGGCCCCACGCGACCGCGGTGGGGGCGAAGGAGCCGGGGCGGAAGCGCTTGTAGGAGTTGATGTTCGGCGCGTAGAGCAGGGTGAAGTCGCGCAGGGCGGCGAGCTGTCCGGCGAGGAAGTGCCGCATCAGCTTCGACATGCCGTACGGGCCGGCCTCGTCGGCGAACACGGGGCGTCCGGCCTCGTCGCGCAGGGAGAGGTGGATGTGGCAGGAGTTGCCCTCGCGCTCGTCGTACTTGGCCATGAAGGTCAGGGCCATGCCCTCCTGCGCGGCGATCTCCTTGGCGCCGGTCTTGTAGACCGCGTGCTGGTCGCAGGTGGTGAGCGCCTCGTCGTAGCGGAAGGCGATCTCGTGCTGGCCGAGGTTGCACTCGCCCTTCGCGGACTCCACCGTGAGGCCGGCGGCGCCCATCTCGTTGCGTATGCGGCGCAGGAGGGGTTCGACGCGGCCGGTGCCGAGGACGGAGTAGTCGCAGTTGTACTGGTTGGCGGGGGTCATGCCGCGGTAGCCGCGGTTCCAGGCCTCCTCGTAGGTGTCCTTGAAGACCATGAACTCCAGCTCGGTGCCCGCGTAGGCACTCCAGCCGTGCTCGGCCAGCCGGTCCAGCTGGCGGCGCAGGATCTGGCGGGGCGAGGCGAGGACGGGCGACCCGTCGTGCCAGGAGAGGTCGGCGGTGAGCAGGGCGGTGCCGGGGTTCCAGGGGGTGCGGCGGAGGGTGGCGAGGTCGCCGTGCAGGGCGAAGTCGCCGTAGCCGCGCTCCCAGGAGGACATGGCGTAGCCGTCGACGGTGTTCATCTCCGCGTCCACGGCGAGGAGGTAGTTGCACCCCTCGGTGCCGTGCTCCAGGACGTCGTCGAGGAAGAACCGGGCGGCGAACCGCTTTCCCTGGAGCCGTCCCTGCATGTCGGTGAAGGCGAGGACGACGGTGTCGATCTCCCCGGCGTCGACGAGGCGGCGCAGTTCGTCGACGGTCATCGGGGGCGTGCGGTCTGCCACGGTGGGGCCTCCTGTCGGGTACGGCCGGGCCCTTAAGGTAGGACGGCAGACCATTGATTGGGAAGAGGGTCGATGAACGAGGATGCGGCGGACCGCCTTTCGCCGGTGCTGCGGCCGGTGCGCGCGGGCAACGGCTTCGAGGAGGCGCTGGAGCAGATCCTCCAGATCGTCCGGCTGGGCCTGGTGGCCGAGGGGGAACGGCTCCCGGCCGAGCGCGAGTTGGCCGAGCGGATGCGGATCAGCCGGGTGACGCTGCGCGAGGTGCTGAAGGTGCTGCACGACCAGGGCCTGGTGGAGAGCCGGCGCGGCCGCTACGGCGGTACGTTCGTGCTCGGGCGGCCGGTGACGGCGGGCGAGGACGAACTGCGCCGCCGGGTGGCGGCCGTGGACGTCGAGGACACGCTGCGCTTCCGCGAGGTGCTGGAGGTCGGCGCCGCGGGGCTGTGCGCCACCGACGGGCTGACCGGTGAGCGGGCGGAGCGGCTGCGGGCGGCGCTGGCCGCGACGAACGACGCCCCGCTGGCCGAATACCGCCGTCTGGACACCATGCTGCACCTGACGCTCGCCGAACTGTCGGGCTCCCCCTCGCTGGCCGGGCAGTACGCCGCGGTCCGCGCCACGGTCAACGACCTGCTGGACTGCATTCCGCTGCTGGTACGGAACCTGGAGCACTCGCAGCGGCAGCACACCGCCCTCGTGGACGCCGTGCTGGACGGTGACGCGGACGGGGCGCGCGAGGTGATGCGGGAGCACTGCTGCGGGACGGCCGCGCTGTTGCGGGGGTTTTTGGCGTAAAGACCCGGGTGGGTAACGCGGGTTTAACGCACGGGGGTTGCCTTTCCGCCATCGGCGCGGCAAAGGTATGGCGCGCAACCTTTACCTGGCATTCTCATTCCCGCGTCCCTCCCCGAGGCAGGAGCGGCTCATGGCCGATCGCACGGACTCCCCCAGCGCACCGCCCGCCGGCCGGCCGGCCCCGGACGGCTCCCCGGACTATCTCGAGAAGCGCACGCTGCGCCGGGGCAGCGCCGGTCCCCTGCTGCTGACGGGGCTCGGCGTGGCGTACGTCGTCTCCGGCGACTACTCCGGCTGGAACTTCGGCCTGGCCCACGGCGGTTTCGGCGGACTCGCCGTCGCCGCCGTGCTGATGGGCCTGATGTACACCTGCATGGTCTTCGCCCTCGCCGAACTCGCCGCCGTCCTGCCCACGGCGGGCGGCGGTTACGGCTTCGCGCGCCGCGCGCTCGGGCCCTGGGGCGGTTTCCTGACGGGCACGGCGATCCTCATCGAGTACGTCCTCGCGCCGGCCGCGATAGCCATCTTCATCGGCGACTACGTCGAGTCCCTGCACCTGTTCGGCCTGACCTCCGGCTGGCCGGTCTACCTCGCCTGCTTCGTCCTCTTCATCGGCATCCACCTGTGGGGCGTCGGCGAGGCGCTGCGCTTCAGCTTCGTGGTGACGGGCATCGCGGTGGCCGCGCTGCTGGTGTTCGCGGCCGGCGCGCTGACCGGCTTCGACGCGGGACGCCTGGACGACATCCCGGTCGACCACGGGGCGCTGGGCGCCTCCTCCTGGCTGCCGTTCGGCGTCCTGGGCATCTGGGCGGCGTTCCCCTTCGGCATGTGGTTCTTCCTCGGCGTCGAGGGCGTGCCGCTCGCGGCCGAGGAGACCCGGGACCCGGCCCGCACGCTGCCGAAGGCCATGGCCACCTCGATGGGCATCCTGCTGCTCCTGGCCCTGCTGACCTTCCTCGCCGCCACCGGCGCGGGCGGGGCCGACGCCATGAAGGACGCCGGCAATCCCCTGGTCGCCGCGCTGGAGGCCGGCGGCCACGGCGGCGCCCTCGCCCGCCTGGTCAACTACGCCGGTCTGGCGGGCCTGGTGGCGTCCTTCTTCTCCCTCATCTACGCCGGCTCCCGCCAGCTCTTCGCCCTCTCCCGGGCCGGCTACCTCCCCCGTTTCCTCTCCCTGACCAGCCGCCGCAAGGCGCCCTGGCTCGGCCTGCTGGTGCCCGGCGCCCTCGGCTTCGCGCTGGCCGCGGCCACCGGGGACGGGGCCCGGATGCTCAACGTCGCCGTCTTCGGCGCCACGATCTCCTACGCGCTGATGTCGCTCTCCCACATCGTCCTGCGCCGCCGCGAGCCCGGGCTGGACCGGCCGTACCGCACGCCGGGCGGCGTGCTGACCTCCACGGTCGCCTTCGTGCTGGCCTGCGCGGCCCTGGTCGCGACGTTCGTGGTCGATGTGACCGCGGCCCTGATCGCCCTGGGCGTGTACGCCGTGGCCGCCGCCTACTTCGCCTTCTACAGCAGGCACCGGCTGGTGGCGAGCGCGCCGGAGGAGGAATTCGCGGCGCTCGCGGCGGCGGAGGCGGAGCTGGAGCGCGAATGAGCGGCCGCGCGGGCCGAACGGACCCTACGGAATGGACGGAGCCATGAGCACACGCCCCCTGATCGGCGTCACCACCTATCTCACCCGGGCCCGCTGGGGCGTCGCCTGGGACCTGCCGGCCGCACTGCTGCCGGCCGCCTACCCGGAGCACGTCCGGCGGGCGGGGGGTCTGGCGGCCATGCTGCCGCCGGACGACACCCCGGGCGCGGCGGAGGCGGTCGTGCGCCGCCTCGACGCCCTGGTCCTGGCCGGCGGCGAGGACCTCGGCCCCGCCCTGTACGGCGCGTCCCCGCACCCGCGCACGGGCGCTGCCGTGCCGGAGCGGGACGCGTGGGAGATGTCCCTGCTCTCCGCGGCCCTGGAGCGCGGACTGCCGGTGCTCGGCATCTGCCGGGGCATGCAGCTGATGAACGTCCACGCGGGCGGCACGCTCACCCAGCACCTGCCGGACGAGGTGGGCCACGAGGCCCACAACCCCGTGGTCGGCGCGTTCACCGACCACCTCGTCACACCGGTCCCGGGCACCCGCACGGCGGCGCTCCTGCCGGAGGCGATCGACGTCGCCACCCATCACCACCAGTCGGTGGCCCGCCTGGGCGAGGGCCTCATCGCGACGGCCCACGCGGAGGACGGCACGATCGAGGCGCTCGAACGCCCGGGGGACGCCTTCGTGGTGGGAGTCCAGTGGCACCCGGAAGCGCGGCCGGACCTGCGGGTGCTGCGCGGGCTGGTGCGGGCGGCCGAGCAGTCGCCGTGACGGAAACGGGGGTCCGGGGGCGGAGCCCCCGGGTGCTCAGCCCTGGGTGAGCCCCAGCAGGACCCGCGCCGGCCCCGCCGGGTACGGGCCGCACCACACGGCCCGCAAAGCGCGACGCAGGTCGAGCCCGCGCTCCAGCGGAACCGCGACCAACCGCCGCCCCGAGAGCTCCTCCCCCACCGCCAGTTCGCTGAGCACGGACGGCCCCGCGCCACTCACCGCCGCCGCCTTCGCCGCCGTCGTCGAGGCGAGTTCGAGCAGCGGCTCCGCGAGCCCGCCCTGCCCGGCGACGGCCAGGGCCGCGTCGAGGACCTGCCGCGTCCCGGAGCCCCGTTCGCGCAGGACGAGCGGCGTG
>NZ_JBFAPH010000204.1:0-11899 GCF_040675635.1 Streptomyces sp. NPDC049577 | reverse complement strand
CCCGCGCATCAGATCATGGGGGCGGCGCGGGACATGCGGCGTCCGGTGATGTGGCGGGATCACGGTCCGGCGCGTGCGGTGCGGACCTCGCTGACCGCGGCGGTGCGGGTGGGGCTGCCGGTGCACCGTGGTGCGGTGCCCGGGCAGCCGGTGGTGCGGCGGCGGGACATGCTGCTGCTGGGCATGGGCGAGAACGGCCGGCGCTGGCCCGGCGAGCTGTGGCTGACCGACCTGCTGAACGTGCCGCCGGCGGCGCTGGTGCGGCTGAGCAAGCTGATCCAGCGGGTCGACCGGGACTTCGCCGAGATCTCCGACGAGGTCGGCATCCGCGACTTCGCCGGCCGTTCCTTCAGCGGCTGGCACCGCCACGTCACCCTCGCCTCCGCCGCCCACGCCATCGCCGCACTCACCCGACGGGAAGAAGAAGGCAGGCGACTGGGCTACGTGTCCTGATGCTGGGGCGGGTCGTGGGTCTCCTCGTCCGCGGGCGTCTCGCGCCAGCGCAGGCTGTGCCGGACGCGGAAGACCCGCAGCGCCAGCTGGACCTCCAGCGCCCGCTCCGGCTGCTGCCACTCCGGTCCCAGGAGTTCGCTGATCCGCTCCAGTCGCCGCGCGACCGTATTGGGGTGCACATGAAGCTTCTTGGCCGCGTTGGTCGGACTGCCGCCCGCGTCGAAATACGTCTCCAGCGTCCGGGTCAGATCCGTGAACCGCTGCTGGTCGTAGTCGATCACCGGCCCTATGGCCGAGTCGACGAACCCCTCGACGTCGTGGCTGTCGGACAGCAGCACGCCCAGGAAGCCGAGCTCCCGCACGGACGCCGAGCGGCCGATCACCCCGAGGGCGGTCATGGCGTCGAGGCAGCGCACGGCCTCCCGGAAGGTGTGCTGGACGGAGGCCGGCCCCGACACCGGGCCCGCCGAGCCGACCGTCACCGGAGTGTCCAGCAGCCGGGTCAGTTCCTCGCACACGGCCCGCGCCGCGGCCCCCGGGTCCGTCCCCGGCAGCAGCAGCACGGCACAACCGTTGTGCATGCTCTTCAGCCCGCTCAGCCGGTGGGCGTAGGAGGACGCCCAGACGGCCGGCTTGCCCCGGGCGTCTCCTTCGGGGCGGGCGATCACGACGACGTGCGGTCTGCTCAGGTCGAGACCGAGCCGGCGGGCGTGCTGGTCCAGCAGCTGCGGCGGTCGCTGGGGGCCGTTGAGCAGATCGCTCAGGAAGTCGTCGCGCACCTGCCCCTCCGCGATCGCCGTACGACTGGATTCGATGAGCAGTTGCACGGCCACCACCTGGGCCACGAGCCGCAGCAGCCGGTCGTCCTCGGCCGTCCAGCCGTGCTCCGGGCTCACCAGCAGGGTGCCGAGGTTCCCCGCGCCGGCCGCGATCGGCATCGCCCACAGACCGCCGTCCAGCGGAACGGGCTCGCGCGCGGCGTGGGCGTCCATGGTGGCCAGTACCAGCGCGGACTCCTCGCCCGGGGGCACGACGCCGACGGTGGTCAGGACGGTGCCGTTGGCGGCGCACACCCGCAGCCCGGCCTTCAGCTCCTTCGACGCCTCCAGGGCGAGGGTCTCCAGGTCGCAGTCGTCCAGCACGAACTGGATCAGCCGGTTGTGCGTCTCGCTGAGCTCGCGCACGTCCCGCAGCCCGGCCTCCACCTGCGAGGTGTGCCGTTCCAGCTCCGCCACCAGGGCCGTGGTCCGGCCCAGCAGCTGGGCCCGCTCGATGGCCACGCTGGCCAGATCCCCGAGCGAGCTGAGCAGCGAGACCTCGTCCGCCGTGAAATGCCGGACGCTCCGGTCGGCGACATAGAGCGAGCCGAACGGCTCGGTGCCCCGGGTCAGCGGCACGGCCATGATGGCGTGCAGCCTCTCGGCCCGCACGACGTCGTCTATCGCGGGCGCGTGACTTATTCGTTCGTCCGACAGATAGTCGGGGGTCCACATCGGCGAGGGATTGGTGAGGACCGCCCGGCCCAGACCGCCCGCGCCCGGGATGCGAAGACCCAGATTCAAAGCGGTCGTGTGCCCGTCGGAGGCGCGTATGTGGATGAATTGGTGGTCGTCGTCCGGCATGCCGATATATGCCATGTCGGTGGCGAGCAGAAGCCGGGCCCGGCGCGCGATGACTTTCAGCAGCGAGTCCAGATCGTGCTGCGGATTCGCTAAGTCGCGCGCGGTGTCGACGAGAGCCGAGAGACCGGCCTCCCGCTGCCGGTGCCGCTCCGTCAGGGAGTGAATGGTCACCCCGAGTTCCTTGGCACGTTCCAGCGTCTCCAGGGAACTTCCGGTGACGCCATTGTGGCGGGCGTCGTTCACCAGTGCCTCGTACCGGTGCAGCGGCGCTCCCTCGACCAGAAGCCGGAGTACGGCTAATGCTCCAGACTCGGGTACGCCTTGCGCTTGCGACACGATGCCCCCCCGGGTGCCCCAGTGCGTAGCCGCACGGATTGTGCCACGGCATGTATGCCGCTGAAGCTATGCATCCCAGCGGTAGTGCGTCAACCTTGATCGAACCTTGGTCGCTCAAGGTAGGCGAGGAACTGGAACCCCGCAAGCCGCACGGTGGTGACGGGACCACCGCCGGGGTCGAGTTGAGTGTTACTGGATCACCTTCCTGGTGACGGTCTCCGTGGGCGAAAGTTGATGAACACCCGGCGCTGGGCCGGGAGTTGTCGCTGAGCCCAAGGGGGATGGGGATGCAGGAGGCACGGGACTACAGGCTCTCGCTCGAGCGCAGCCGCAAGGCTCTGATGCGGGAGGACCGCCCGTCGACATTCACGATGTACGGCCGCGAGTGGGATCTGCTGCCGGAGGTCTTCGCTCCGATCTACTCGCCCGCGACCGGAATTTCCATGGACTTCCTCGGTCTGACCGGTGAGGTGGAAGTCCCGCGCTCCGGTTCGCTGCTGGAGATCGGCTGCGGCACCGGCATCATCGCGGTCTCCGCCGCCCTGGCCGGCGCCGAGCGGGTGGTCGCCGCCGACATCAACCCCGCCGCCGTACTCAACGCGGCGGCCAACGCGGCCCGGCACGGCGTGTTCTCGCGTGTGCGCACCGAGCAGAGCGATCTCTTCTCGGGGCTCGACGAGGAAGAACGCTTCGACACCATATTCTGGCATTCCAACTACGTGCTCGCACCGGAGGATTACCGCCACCGCAGCATGCACGAACGCGCCTATGTGGACCCCGGATACGAGGCGCACCGCCGCTTCCTGGCGGAGGCGCCGAACCGGCTCGCCCCGGGCGGCTCGATACTGCTGCACTTCAGCACGCGAGGAGATCTCGTCACCCTGCTCCGGATCGCCGGCGAGGCCGACCGCCGGATACGGGTGCTGCGCAGCACGGTGGTGCGGGAAGGCCGGCACGACGTCGAGCACATGCTGCTCGAGGTCACCCCGGCGGAGGTGCCGTCGCTGCGTACGGCAGCTCTTCGATAAGGGGAATTCGCGTGCGCACTCTGCTTGTCGACAACCACGACTCGTTCATCTACAACCTCTTCCACTACCTGGCGGAGGTCAACGGCCGGGAACCCGAGGTCGTCCTCAACGACGATCCCGCGTGGCGCATCGGCCACCTCGACGCCTTCGACAACGTCGTCCTCTCCCCGGGCCCGGGGACCCCGGGCGAGGAGGAGGACTTCGGCATCTGCCGGGAGATCGTCGAGCGGGGGAGCCTGCCCCTGCTCGGGGTGTGCCTGGGGCACCAGGGGCTGGCGATGACCCACGGGGGAGTGGTGGGCCGGGCGCCGCAGCCCTACCACGGGCGTGTGTCGTCCGTGGTCCACCGGGGGACGGACCTCTTCGACGGCCTGCCCACCCCCTTCGACGTGGTGCGCTACCACTCGCTCGCCGTCCACCGGCTGCCTGACACCCTGGAGGCGACCGCCTGGACCACCGACGGCATCGTCATGGCGTTGCGCCACCGCGAACTCCCGCAGTGGGGCGTGCAGTTCCACCCCGAATCGGTGCGCAGCACCCAGGGGCACCGGCTCCTGGCCAACTTCCGGGACCTCAGCGCACGCCACGGCGCCCGCCGGCCCCGTGTGCTGCCCCTCGGCCAGGCCCTGAACCCCCCGGCCCCGGTCCCGGCCCCGACGGTCCCGGTCCCCGCGCCGGAGCGGCGGCTGCGGCTGCTGGTGGAGACCGTGCCCACCGACTGGGACGACGAGATCGCCTTCGAGCACCTGTTCCGCAAGGGCCCGCACGCCTACTGGCTCGACAGCAGCCGGCACGACGAGGGCCTGGGCCGGTTCTCCGTCATGGGCGACGCCTCCGGGCCGCTGGCCCGCGTCGCCACGGCGGACGTGTGGAGCAGCACGGTCAGCGTCCGCTCCGCGGCCGGCACCGAGGTCGTCACCGGCGAGTTCCTCGACTGGATCGACGAGGACCTGCGGGCCACCCGCACCGAGCTGCCCGAGCTGCCCTTCGACTTCGCCCTCGGCTGGGTGGGCTACCTCGGCTACGGGCTGAAGTCCGAGTGCGGTGGCGACCGGGCCCACCGCCCGGACGAGCCCGACGCCGTCATGGTCTTCGGCGACCGGGCCCTGGTCCTCGACCACGCCACCGGCACCAGTTATCTCCTCGCGCTCGCCGAGGAGGGCGCCGAGGGCCCGGCCCGTGCCTGGCTGGAGACGGCCGCGCTGCGGCTGCGGGCCGTCGCCGGCGAGGAGCCGGGCCCCGTCACCCGCCCCGACGCGCTCGGCGCCCTGCACCTGCGTCACGACCGCGCCGCGTACCTGCGGCTGATCGACGAGAGCAAGCAGGAGATAGCGGCGGGCGAGTCCTACGAGGTCTGCCTCACCAACATGGTGACCGCGCACGGCGAGCTGGACCCCTGGCAGGGCTACCGGTTCCTGCGCCGCACCAGCCCCGCCCCCTTCGGCGCGCTGCTGAGCTTCGGGGACGTCTCGGTGCTCTCCACCTCGCCCGAACGGTTCCTGAGCGTGGACCGGGAGCGCGTGGCCGAGTCCCGGCCCATCAAGGGCACCCGGCCGCGCGGCGCCACGCCCGACGAGGACGCGGCGCTCGTGGAGTCCCTGCTCACCAGCGAGAAGGACCGCGCCGAGAACCTGACCATCGTGGACCTGGTGCGCAACGACCTCGGCCGGACGGCGGAGGTGGGCTCCGTGGACGCCTCGCGGATCTTCCGCATCGAGAGCTACGCCAAGGCCCACCAGCTGGTCTCCACGGTGCGGGCGAAGCTCCGCGCCGAGGCGTCCGCGGTGGACTGCGTGCGGGCCGCCTTCCCGCCCGGCTCGATGACCGGGGCGCCGAAGACGCGCACCATGCAGATCATCGACCGGCTGGAGGACGGACCGCGCGGCGTCTACTCCGGGGCGATCGGCTACTTCTCGCTGAGCGGCGCCGCCGATCTGAGCGTGGTCATCCGCACGGCGGTGGTCACTCCGGGCCGGGTCCGGTACGGAGTGGGCGGCGCGATCATCGCGCTCTCCGACCCGCTGGAGGAGTTCGAGGAGACGGCCGTCAAGGCCGCTCCGCTGGTCGCCCTGGCCGGTGAGGAGTTCCCCGGGCGCTCCTGCGAGCGGGACGCCGTCGCCCGCTGAGGCCGCGCCGGCCGGCCGGGCCCACCGGCCCGGCCGGCTCCGGCCGTCACGACCGTCCTCGCGGTGCGCGCAATCTCTCCTCGACCGTGGACCGCAGATTCCGCCAGGAGGTGACCAGATGGTCCATGCTCTCCGCCTCCAGCTTCTTGGCCACGCCGTCGAAGGAGACGCCGATCTGCTCCAGCCGGTCCACGACCGCGCCCGCCGCCCGGTGTTCGTCCGAGAGGGTGTCGCCCTCCAGCGGGCACTGGCCGGCGGCCGCCCGGAGGGTGTCCGCCGACATGGCCGTGACGGTGCCCCAGGCGACCAGTTCCCGCAGGTAATGGGCGCCCGCCGCGGTACCGGACTCCGGTGCGGGGGCGGGCGGGAACGCGCTGATGTTCCACATCAGCCGCTGGGGCCGGGCGTGCGCGGCCGTCAGGGCGCGCCAGCGCCGGCAGCCCAGGCTCTCCTCGTACAGCCGGAACACCAGCCGGGCCGTGGCCAGGGCGGCGGTGCCGCGCAGGGCCGCGGCCCCGGGGGCGTCCAGGTCGTCCAGGCGGGCGTCGACCTCGGTGTCGATCCGGCCGACGGGCAGCGAGGCCAGCGAGGAGATGCCGGTCAGGTCGACGCCGGCGGCCAGCGCGCGCTCCAGGCCGTCGAACCAGGTGTGGACGACCTCGTCGTAGCGGCGCACGGAGAAGATCTGGGTGACGTGCACGCTGATGCCCTTGGCCAGGCAGTGCCCGATGGCGACGAGCCCCTCGTCGGTCGCGGGGATCTTGACCAGGGCGTTGGGCCGGCAGGCCGACTCGAAGAGCCGCTCGGCGGCGGCGACCGTGGCGGCCGCGTCGTGCGAGAGGGCCGGGTCGATGTCCATCGAGACCTGGCCGTCGAAGCCGCGGGTCGCCGTGTGGACGGGCATCAGCGCGTCGCAGGCGAGGCGGAGGTCGTAGGCGCACAGCGCGAGCAGCGCGGTGTCCGTGGGCACGGAGCGGTGGGCGAGGTGGGACAGCTGCTGGTGGTAGGCGGAGCCGGTGGCCATGTCGTCGGCGAGGGCGGTGATATCGGTCGTTGCGCCGCGGATGCCGCCGCCGGCGACGAGACGGTCCAGGAATTCCGAAGTGATCAGTGAACGGCCGAGTCCGTCGAGCCACGGTGAGACGCCTTCCGCGATCAGTTCGCGCAGGACTTCGTCACTGGAAATCACCGTGTGCTCTCCCATGGAAGCGATGCCCCCTCTCCGGGCCAGTCGCGGAAATACATAGGGCAGAGGCCACGACAGTAAGGCCGGAACGCGGCCGCGCCGAGAATCCGGACCGTACTCCGTCACCTCGCGTCGAACGGGTGCTCGGTGGGCAATGTGATGAAGTCCCGGACATGTGACGAAGTGCTCCCCCGGACATGGCGGAATCTCCGCCCCCGAACCGACGATCGATAACCCCGCAGTCGGCCGGCACACCTCGAACAAACCCGGAACAAACCACAGATCACACAACCGGAGAAGTGTCGAACGGGTCTCGTCGGACTGCGTCGGACCGAAACCCGAAGGGAGTTTGAAGCCTTACCCATCTGCCGTGGTTCAACCCTGTTTGAGAGCAGTCCATTAACGAAGCCCCGTGGGGCCGTTGCACTCACGTCAGTTCGCTATGGGAGACATCTGTGAACAATGCTCTGCTCGACGCCCGTCTCAAACCTGCCCTGCAGCAGCCCGATTGGGGCGACGCTGCCCCGCAGGTGCTTCGGGTCCGGGAGGAACTCGCCACGCGCCCCGCACTCGTGAGGGCCGGAGACGTGCGCACGCTGCGCGCCCATCTCGCCCAGGTCGCCCGGGGCGAGTCCCAGGTGGTACAGGCCGGTGACTGCGCCGAGGACCCCGCGGAGTCCACCGCGGGCTACGTGGCCCGCAAGGCCGGGCTGCTGGACGTCCTCGCCGGTGTGATGAAGATGATCACGCACAAGCCGGTGGTCCGCGCGGGCCGCATGGCCGGCCAGTACGCCAAGCCGCGTTCCAACCCGACCGAGCGTGTCGCCGGAATCGAACTCCCCGTCTACCGCGGCCACATGGTCAACGACCCCGAGCCGCACCCGGACCGCCGCCGGCCCGACCCGCGCCGGCTGCTGGCGGGCTACCACGCCGCCAGCGAGGTCATGACGCACCTCGGCTGGGCCAACCCCTCCCGGCGGTCGGGCATCTGCCCGCCGGTGTGGACCAGCCACGAGGCGCTGCTGCTCGACTACGAACTGCCCCTGGTCCGGCGGGACGAGGAGGGCCGCTCCTGGCTCACCTCCACCCACTGGCCCTGGATCGGCGAGCGCACCCGCCAGGTGGACGGCGCTCATGTCGCGCTGCTCGCCGAGGTCGACAACCCGGTGGCCTGCAAGGTCGGGCCCAAGATGGACATCGACGAGCTGCTCGCCCTGTGCGAGACGCTCGACCCCGACCGGGAGCAGGGCCGGCTGACCCTGATCGCCCGGATGGGGGCGGAAGCGGTCGCCGACCGGCTGCCTCCGCTGGTGGCGGCCGTGAAGGCCGCCGGGCACCCCGTCATCTGGCTGACCGACCCGATGCACGGCAACACGGTCACCGCTCCCGACGGGCTCAAGACCCGGCTGCTGGACACCGTCATCCGCGAGGTCCGCGACTTCCAGTGCGCGGTCCGCACGGCAGGCGGCGTGGCGGGCGGTCTCCACCTGGAGACCACCCCCGAGGACGTCACCGAGTGCGTCAAGGACGAGTCCGGCCTCGGCCACGTCGGCGACAAGTACACCAGCTTCTGCGACCCCCGGCTCAACCCCCAGCAGGCCATCGCCGTGGTCTCCGCCTGGCAGGGCTGAACCGCGGCGTCGACCCGCAGCCGGAACCGACAATCGCCGGCGCACCCTATCGCCGCCGGCGCGTAGGGAGGTCCAGACAATCATGGAGAACAAGGTTGCCCTTGTCACCGGGGCGGCGGGCGGTATCGGCGCGGCCGTCGCCCGTTCGCTGGGTGAGAGGGGCGCGCTGGTGGCGGCCGTGGACCGGGACGCCGACCTGCTGCAGGAGACCGTCGAGAAGCTGGCCGCCGACGGCCTCGCCGTCGAGGGCTTCGCCTGCGACGTCACCAGCGGTCGTCAGGTCATCGACACGGTCGCCGAGATCGAGGCCCGGCTGGGCCCCGTGGAGTACCTGGTCAACTCGGCGGGTGTGCTGAGGGTGGGCGAGGTGGCGGACTTCACCTGTGAGGACTGGACCGCGATCTTCGCGGTCAATGTCAACGGGGTCTTCCATCTCTCCCGGGCCGTCGTCCAGCACATGATCCCCCGCAAGCGCGGGGCGATCGTCACCGTGGCGTCCAACGCCGCGGGCACCCCCCGCCAGGCGATGGCGGCCTACGCGGCCTCCAAGGCCGCGGCGTCCATGTTCACCAAGACCCTCGGTCTGGAGGTCGCCAAGCACGGTATCCGGGCCAACGTCGTGGCACCGGGGTCCACCGACACCCCGATGCTCAGCTCCATGTGGAACGACGACATCAATGAGAAGACCACCATCGAGGGCAACCCGGGGTCGTACAAGGTGGGCATCCCGCTCGCCAAGATCGCTACGCCCAAGGATGTCGCCGACGCGGTGGCCTTCCTCCTCTCCGACCAGGCCGCGCACATCACGCTGCACGTCCTGACGGTCGACGGCGGGGCCACGCTCGGCGTGTAACCGCCCCTTCCTGTCCACAGATCGTCCCGCCCGGGACAGGCCCGGTGGCGGCTGTTCGAACCACCCAGTCACAAGGAGAGAAACCACCATGGCAGGCATCCCTCCCATCGAGCCCTACCCGATGCCGGCAGCGGGCGACCTGCCCGGGAACACCGCCCAGTGGACCGTCGATCCCCGCCGCGCGGTACTGCTCGTCCACGACATGCAGCGCTACTTCCTCAAGCCCATCCCCGCCGTCGGCCCGGGGGACGAGCTGGTACGGAACGCCGCGCTGCTGCGTGACAACAGCACCGCGCTGGGCATGCCCGTGGCGTACACCGCCCAGCCGGGCGGGATGACCGAGGAACAGCGCGGCCTGCTCAAGGACTTCTGGGGCCCGGGCATGCGGGTGGACCCCGCCGACCGCCAGGTCGTCGAGCCGCTCGCCCCGGCCCCGGGAGACTGGGTCTTCACCAAGTGGCGCTACAGCGCCTTCTTCCGCTCCGACCTGCTCGCGCGGATGCGCGCGGCCGGCCGCGACCAGCTCGTCATCTGCGGCGTCTACGCGCACGTCGGCGTCCTGATGACCGCCGTCGAGGCCTACACCAACGACATCCAGCCGTTCCTCGTCGCCGACGCGGTCGCCGACTTCTCCGAGGCGTACCACCGGCTGGCCCTGACCTACGCGGCCGAGCGCTGCGCGGTCGTCGCCACCACCCAGGACATTCTCGCCCAACTCCAGGAGAGCGGACGCGAGTCCGCCGCTCCGACCATCGACGGGGCCGCCGCATGAGCGCCGCCCGGAAAGGACCGGCCATGACCGACGACCTGCTGGCACGGGTGCTGGGCCCGCGGCCGCCCGCCTTCGCCCTGCTCCACCGACCCGAGACCACCGGCCCCGGCGCCCTCGACGTCGTCGTCGGCGAGATCGCCACGCCCGGCACCCTCGCGGAGATCCCGCTGCCCGCGGACGACGGCACCACTGCCGCCACGCCGGGCGCCCGGCACGAGGTGCTGGCGATCGTGCCCTACCGGCAGATCGCCGAGCGCGGCTTCCACGGCGCCGACGACGGCGCCCCGCTGATCGCCATGACGGTGACGGACCAGAGCACCCTCCCGGTCTCCGAGGTGCTCACGCGCATCCCGGACACGCCCATCGCGCTGACCGGCGGGCACTTCGACGTCGACGACGACGCCTATGCCGAAACGGTTCGCCGCGTCATCGCCGACGAGATCGGCACGGGCGAGGGCGCCAACTTCGTCATCAAGCGCTCCTTCGTCGCCGACATCAGCGACTACACCACGGCCCACGCGCTGACGTTCTTCCGCCGGCTGATGGAACGCGAGTCCGGCGCCTACTGGACCTTCATCGTCCACACCGGCGACCGCACCTTCGTCGGCGCGACACCCGAGCGGCACATCAGCGTCCGCGGGGGCACCGCCGTGATGAACCCCATCAGCGGCACCTACCGCTACCCCGCCTCGGGGCCCAGCCTGCCCGAGGTCATGGACTTCCTCGCCGACCGCAAGGAAGCCGACGAGCTCTACATGGTCGTCGACGAAGAGCTCAAGATGATGGCCCGTATCTGCGAGACGGGCGGCCGCGTCGTCGGCCCCTACCTCAAGGAGATGGCGCGCCTCGCGCACACCGAGTACTTCATCGAGGGCACCACCGACCGCGACCCGCGCGAGATCCTGCGCGAGACGATGTTCGCGCCCACCGTCACCGGCAGCCCGCTGGAGAGCGCCGCCCGCGTGATCGGCAAGTACGAGCCCCAGGGCCGCGGCTACTACAGCGGTGTCATCGCGCTGATCGGCCGCGACGCGCGCGGCGAGCAGACCCTGGACTCCTCCATCCTCATCCGCACCGCCGACATCGACGGCTCCGGCACGGTGAGCATCGGCGTCGGCGCCACGCTCGTCCGCCACTCCGACCCCGCCTCCGAGGTCGCCGAGACCCGCGCCAAGGCGGCCGGGCTGATCGCGGCCCTGGAATCGGGCGGCAGCACCCGGTTCGGCGGCCACCCCAGCGTGCGCGCGGCGCTGGAGCAGCGCAACGACACCATCGCCGGCTTCTGGCTCGCCCAGGACACCGAGCGGGCGCGCACCGAGCCGGTGCTGGCCGGCCGCCGGGTGCTGGTCGTCGACGCCGAGGACACCTTCACCTCGATGATCGACCACCAGCTGCGCGCCATGGGCCTGACCGTGACCGTGCGCCGCTTCGACGAGCCGTACGACTTCGAGGGCTACGACCTGGTCGTCATGGGCCCCGGCCCCGGCGACCCCCGCGAGGGCGACCACCCCAAGATCGCCCATCTGCACGGGGCGGTGCGCACCCTGCTCGCCGAGCGCCGGCCGTTCCTCGCGGTCTGCCTCAGCCACCAGGTGCTCAGCCTCCAGCTCGGCTTCGAGCTCGCCCGCCGCGAGGTGCCCAACCAGGGCGTGCAGAAGGAGATCGACCTCTTCGGCTCCCGCGAACGCGTCGGCTTCTACAACACGTTCGCGGCGCGCAGCGCGGACGACAAGGCCGAGTGCGAGGGCGTCGGCGTGGTCGAGGTCAGCCGCGACCCGCTGACCGGCGAGGTGCACGCCCTGCGCGGCCCCCACTTCGCCTCCATGCAGTTCCACGCGGAGTCCGTGCTCACCCAGGACGGCCCGCGCATCGTCGGCGGCCTGCTCGCCGCC
>NZ_JBFAPH010000203.1:0-11906 GCF_040675635.1 Streptomyces sp. NPDC049577 | reverse complement strand
TCGGTTGTGTCTTTTTCGCCATTGGGTGCTGGGTCAATACCGCTGTGAATATGCTAATAATATTAGTCATTCGCTCTTACTGGTCTTGTTTTCGGGGTTGTCTCGCTCGGGTGTGGGGGCAGACTGAAAATGTCGGGCACTTTCCGGAGAGGAAAAAGAAGAAGGCGAGGAAGAGGGATGAGTCAGAGGAAAATCGGCGAGTTCAAGCTGAAGGTGTCAAGTCTGCGGGTGCTGCCGGGTGCCCAGAATTACGAGGCTTCCGCCGCGGGTGAGGGGAAGTTCGCCGGAATTCCGGTGTCCGTCATCTTCACCCACATCGGCCAGACCCTGCCCGATGGTTCGGAGATCGCGACCTCGGAAGGCTTCCTGCGGGCCAAGGAAGGGTGCGACACGGCCTTCGTCCAGGCGATCGCCGGGTTCCGCTGTGAGGGTCAGCGCCGGCCCGGTGAGGCCCAGCGGTGGCAGGGGGCCGGGGCCTTCAAGAGCCAGTCCCAGAGGTTCATGGAACTCAACGGCAGGGTCTTCTGGCTGGAGGGGCGCCTCGACTTGGCGGCGGGCTCCTCGCATCACCAGTGGTGGGCCCTCGACATGGGATTCGACGAGGACGAGCACGGCTGAGGCATCCGAGATCTTGCGGATGCCCGCGGTGCCGCCAGGGGCTGTTCCGGCCGGGCCGGCGGAACGGTTTCGGGGTGTGGCGCTGTGCTGTGCGGGTGTGTTTCCCGCCGGGAGCCGACCGTCCTGCCGGATGACCGGCTCCCGGCGGGGGCACAGCGAGGGGTCCTCGGGGAGTGCGGCGCACGGTGTCCGGTGCCAGAGCGGGGCTCTTCCGGGGAGGGCGGGCTCGCCCGGCCGCTATGGCGGCGGTCATCGGGCTTTCCTTCCCAGGTTTGCAGCCCGGTCCGCACCTCCTGTCCGCGAGCTGGGCGGTTTGTGACTCCGGTGGAAGGCTGCACTGTTCGGCCACCGCGGCGTGTTCTTCGGTCCGGCCGATTCTGTGGGTCGGATCAGGATGAGATCGCCGTTGCGGGCATTCGCCGCCGGTGCTGCGATTCCCTGTACGGCGGGGTATGTGAGCCTGCTTGTGTAGTTGCGCACTGCCGGTCGTGATGGTGAAGGCGGAATGTTATACCCGTACTGCTGCGGTTGCCGGGGAAATCTTTTGCGCAGTGGTGTTCCCGGCGGATTCTGCATTTGCTGTCCGCGGTGATGCTTTTTCCGGGCGGGTGTGGTCGCGGATTTCAAGGTGGCATAGCGGTGAGCGTATGCGAATTGACGTGTTAATCGGTGTGCGTTTCTGGTGTGTATTGCTGCAGGAGGGTTGATGTCGTGATGCCGGTTTCCAGGGAATTGCCGATCGCGGTGGTGGGGGCGGCGTGCCGTCTGCCGGGCGGGGCGGACTCGACGGCGGGGCTGTGGCGGCTGCTGGAGCAGGAGCGGGACGCGGTGGGCGCGGTGCCGCCGCAGCGGTGGACACGCGAGGAGCTGGCGGAGCTTCCGGCCGGGGTGATCGCGCGAATGTCACAGGGCGGGTTCCTGGACGGGGACGTGTACGCGTTCGACCCGGAGTCGTTCGGGATGAACGAGCGTGAGGCGTTGCATGCCGATCCGCAGCGCCGGTTGCTGTGGGAGGTGGTGTGGGAGGCGCTGGAGAACGCGGGGATGCCGCCCTACGGGCTGGCCGGGATGCGGGTGGGGCAGTACTACGGCTGCTACATCAAGGACTACCTGGGGCGTGTGCAGCGCGGCGCGGCGGACACCGACGCCCACGCGCTCTTCAGCGTGTCCGACAGCGAATCTCCGGGCCGTGTCGCGTTCCTGCTGGATCTGCGCGGGCCGGTCATGGCGGTGGAGGGCGCGTGCGGGTCGTCGCTGATGGCCGTGCACGCCGCCTGCCAGGGGCTGTGGGCGGGGGAGGCGGATGTGGCGCTGGCGGGCGCCACACAGTTGATGCTGGACCCGGGATTCATGGCGACGTTCGCCCGGTGGGAGGGGTTTTCGCCGACAGGGCGGTCGCGGCCGTTCGACGCGGCCGCCGACGGCTATGCGCGCGCCGAGGGCTGCGGTGTCGTGGTGCTGAAGCGGCTGGCGGACGCGCTGCGGGGCGACGACCGGGTGCTGGCCGTGGTGCGGGGGACGGCGGTGAACAGCAGCGGGGCCCGCTCGCGGTTTTCCGTCACCTCGCCGCAGGCGCAGGTGGAGGTGTTTAGGGCGGCGCTGGAGCGGGCGGGGGTGGACCCGGGGGATGTGGGCATGGTGGAGGCGCACGGGCCCGGGACGCCGGCGGGGGATCCGGTGGAGTTCGCCTCGGTCGCCGAGGTGTACGGGCACGGCCGGGGGCGGTGCGCGCTGGGTTCGGTGAAGTCCAACATCGGCCACGGCGAGGCCGTGGCCGGGATGGCCGGGTTGCTGAAGGCGGTCGGCGCGGTGCGGCGCGGGGTGGTGCCGGCCACGTTGCACTTCAAGCGGTGGAACCCGGACCTGAGCCCCGACCCGGAGGGGACGAGGTTGTTCGTGCCGACTTCGATGATGCCGTGGCCCGTGAAGGGCGCGCCGAGGCTGGCGGCGGTGTCTGCGTTCGGTTACACGGGCGTCAACGGGCACCTCATCGTGGAGGCGCCCCCGCAGCACACCGCACGCGGTGCACGCCGGACCGTATCCGCCGCGAGGGCCGCGCGCACCGGCACGGTTGCGGACCCCGGGCCTGTGGCGCGGGTGTTCCTGCTGTCCGGCCGCACCCGGCGGGCGGTCGGACACAGCGCGCGCAGGCTGGCGGACTGGCTTGAGGGCGACGGCGCGAGCGTGCCGCTCGATGGTGTGGCGCACACGCTGGCGGTGCGGCGCTCGCATGCCTCCTACCGGGCCGGTGTGGTCGCCCGGGAGCGTGCGGAGCTGGTGGCGCGGCTGCGGGCCCTGCACGACGGACAGGAAACCGAGGGGGTCGCCCACGAGGAGTGCGTGCCGGGGGCCGGCGCCGCGCCGGGCCCGGTGTGGGTGTTCGGCGGGTACGGCTCGCAGCATGCGG
This sequence comes from Streptomyces sp. NPDC049577, assembly GCF_040675635.1. Classification (NCBI taxonomy): domain Bacteria; kingdom Bacillati; phylum Actinomycetota; class Actinomycetes; order Kitasatosporales; family Streptomycetaceae; genus Streptomyces; species Streptomyces sp. NPDC049577. Next base: position 8,881 of record NZ_JBFAPH010000203.1, on the reverse strand, counting down.
GGATGTGCCGGGGCCTGCTGGACCGCGACCCGCATTTCACCTCGGTGATCGATGAGCTGGAGCCGCAGGTGCGGACCGAGTCGGGCTTCTCCCTGCGGGCGACGCTGGCCTCCACCGGAGAGACGGCGCGCGTGGATCACGTCCAGCCCACGTTGTTTGCCGTCCAGTTGGGGCTGGCGGCGATGTGGCGGGCCTGGGGCGTGGAGCCCGCGGCCGTGATCGGTCACTCCATGGGCGAGGCCGCGGCGGCCGTGGCCGCCGGGGCATTGAGCGTGGAGGACGGGGTGCGGGTGATCTGCCGCCGCTCCCGCCTGATCGCCACCCTGACGGGCCAGGGGCTGATGGCGTCGGTCGCGCTGGGACACCGGGAGGTCGAGCAGCGCCTGGCCGGTGAGGGTGTGCGGGGTGTGTCGGTGGCGGTGATCACCGCCCCGCACCTGACTGTCGTGGGCGGGGACACCGACGCCGTGCAGGGCCTGGTGGAACGCTGGAGCGCGGAGCAGATCGACGTATCCCTGGTCAACGTGGAGGCCGCCGGGCACACCGCGCAGATGGACCCGCTCGAGAACGACCTCCTCCAGGCCCTCGCGGGCATCCAGCCGAGGGCTGCGCGCGTGCCGTTCTACACCACGGCACTTGATGACCCCCGCGAGCGGGCGGCGTTCGACGCCGCGTACTGGTTCGCAGGCCAGCGCAACCCGGTGCGGTTCCGCCAGGCGGTTCAGGCGGCGTTCGAGGACGGGTACCGGCTGTTTGCCGAACTGGACCCGCATCCGCTGCTGACCGGTGCCGTCCGTGCCAGTGCGGGCGGCCCGGTCACGGCCGTGCCGTCCCTGCTGCGACGCCGGGAGGAGACGAGTTGCTTCCTGACGAATCTGGCGGCCTTCCACGCGGCCGGAGGAGCCGTGGACTGGTCCCGGCACTACGGGGACGGGGAGCTGGTGGACGCCCCGCCCACCACGTGGGAGCGCCGGCACCTGGAGGTGGAACTTCCGCCGTGGCGCCGCGTCAAGGGCCCCCACCCGCTGACCGGGACGCACCTGGCCGACCCGCACAGCGAGGGGCGTCACCTGTGGCAGGGCATGGTGTCGGCCGAGGGGCTGCCGTGGCTGGCCGACCACACCTTCAACGGCTCTCCCGTCCTGCCTGCCGCCGCCTTCGCGGAGATGTGCCTCCAGGCCGCCCTCGACGTCCACCGCGTCCCGCGTGAGCTGATCTGTGTCCGTGACCTGCGTCTGCACCGCGCGCTGCCCATCGCCCGGCCTGTGGCGGTGAGCGCGCACGCCACCATCACGCGCCCCGGGCAGGCTGAGTGGACCCTGGAGAGCGGGGACGCCCCCGAGAACCGTACCCGCCATGCCACCGCCCGCCTGTGCCTGGCCGACGGCGGCCCCACCGCATCCGGGCCGGGCGCCCGCGCGGACATCGACGCGCTGCTGGCCGCCCACGGCCAGGACGTCGACCCCGGCACCTTCTACGCGTTCGTGCGGGAGACCCTGGGCGGCCCGTACGGGCCGGCCTTCCGCGGCTTGCGCAGCCTGCACGGAAACAGCGACGCAGGGCACGTGAGCGTGGTCGCGGGTTTCGAGTTGCCCGATGCTGCCCGTGCGGGGTCACGGCTGCTGCACTGCCACCCGGCCGTGCTGGACACCGCCGGGCAGACCGTGCTGGCGGCGTGGTGGCGGGCCACCTCGGTGGCCGAGGGCGGGCTCGTTGTCACCCGGATCGGGGAGCTGCGCCTGTACGGTGACCTGCCGGCCGCCGGGTGGCACCATGTCGTCCTCGATGAGGCGAGCCCCTGCTCGGTGCGCGGCAGTGTGCGCGTTCTCGCGCCGGACGGAACCCTCGCGGCCGAAATGACGGACATCGAGGGGGCGAGCGTGCCCACCCAGACGCTGCAGGAGCGGTTTGCCTCCCGGCTGCTGGGCGTGCACTGGACCGAAAACGCGCTCCCCGCCACCCCCGATGGGGCGGTCACCGACTGGCTGCTGGTCCACACCGGCGAGGCGCCCGCGCTGGCCGAGCCGCTGGCCGCAGCCCTGGCCGCCACGGGAGCCCGCACCGCGCTCATCCCGGACAGCGACACCCCGACGCTCTCCACCGTCGTGCGCGAGGGCGGCAACGGCCCGGTGGGCGTGGTGTTCTGGCCCGCCACCACACCCCCGGCCGGCGGCGAGCAGGCCGTAGCGCTCGCCCGGCACAACACCACCCGCCTGCTGCACCTGGCCCAGACCCTCACCGGCCTGGACACCACACGCCAGGTGCGGCTGTGGGCCCTGACCCAAGGCGCCGAGACCGTCCACGACGGCGACGTGCCCAACCTGGCCCACGCCGGACTGCGCGGCGCCCTGCGCACCCTCGGCTACGAACACCCCCGCCTGGCCCCCACCCTCCTGGACACCGACGCCGACACCACACCCGAGCAGATCGCCCGTGAACTGCGGGCCTGCCCCGACAGCGAGGACCACATCGCCTACCGGGGCGGCCTGCGCCTGGCCGCCGCCCTGGCCCCGGCCCCCCTCACCACCGGCGACCGCCACCGCCGCACGGTCGACTTCGGCCGGGACAAGGCCGACCTGCGCCCGCGTACCGTCGGAGACCTGGACTCCCTGGAGCTTTCCGCCGGCACGCGCACGGCGCCGGGCCCGGGGGAGGTCGAGATCCGCGTCCACGCCAGCAGCGTCAACTTCCTCAACGTCCTGGCCTCCGCCGGCGGGTACCAGAAGTTCCGTGACCCGGGTGACGACGTCCTTAAGACGGCGTGGGACTGTGCGGGTGTGGTCAGCGCGGTCGGGGACGGCGTCGCCCACCTGCGGGTGGCTGACCGGGTCGCAGCCCTGGTGTCCGACGTGTCCCTCTCCTCCTCCTTGGTGAGTGTGGCCGCCGACTGGCGTGTGATGCCGGTCCCCGACGGCATGAACCTTGAGGATGCCGCTGCCCTGCCCGTCGCCTACCTCACCGCCTGGCACGGCCTGCGGACTCTGGCCAGGCTGCGCACCGGGGAGCGGGTGCTGATCCACTGCGCGAGCGGCGGTGTGGGGCTGGCGGCGGTGAACGTCGCCCGGCTGTGCGGGGCGGAGGTCTTCGCCACCGCCGGGAGCGAGGCCAAACGTGCCTGGCTGCGTGAGCTGGGGATCGAGCACGTGATGGACTCCCGTTCCCTGGACTTCGCCGATCACATCCGCCGCCTCACCGGTGGCCGGGGCGTGGATGTGGTCCTGAACTGCCTGACCGGTCCCGTGCAGGCGGCGAGCCTGGAGGTGCTGGCGCCCGGCGGCAGGTTCATCGAGATCGGCAAGAGGGACACCCGCGCCGGCACCCGCATCAGCCTGCTGCCCCTGCACCACAACGCCGCCTTCCACACGGTCGATCTCGCCAGCCCCGTGGGCCCCGGGTTCGCCGAGACGGCGGCCGCTCTCACCCGCGCCTTGCACCAGGGTGACCTGCCACCCCTGCCCGTGGCCACCTACCCCGTCACCGAGGCCGCGACGGCGTACCGCGCCATGGCCCAGGCGCAGCACACCGGCAAACTCGTCCTGACCTGGCCCAGCCACGGCACGGCCACCCTGCCCGTCCGCCCCGAGGACGTCCCCCTCGTCCGCGACGACGGCGCCTACCTCATCACCGGCGGCCTGGGCGGTCTGGGCCTGCTCGCCGCCCGCTGGCTCGCCCAATCGGGTGCCAAAACCGTCGTCCTCACCTCCCGCCGCGGCCCCACCCCGGACACCGAGCAGGAGATCGAGCACCTTCGCGCCACCGGAACCCGCGTCGAGGTCGTGCTCGGGGACATCGCCGACCCGGCCACCGCGGACAGCCTGGTCCTAGCCGCCACCGCCACCGGCCACCGGCTGCGCGGAGTCCTGCACGCCGCCGCCGTCATCCACGACGCCACCCTGGCTAACATCACCCCGGACCTCATCGACCGCGTCTGGCGCCCCAAGACCCTCGGCACCTGGCGCCTGCACGAGGCCACCCGGGACCTGGACCTGGACTGGTGGGCCCTCTACTCCTCGGCCGCCTCCACCCTTGGCAACGGCGGACAGGCCGCCTACTCGGCCGCCAACGCCTGGATGGAGGAGTTCACCACCTGGCGCCGCGCCCAAAGGCTCCCCGCCACCTGCGTCTCCTGGGGCCCGTGGGCCGAAGTCGGCGCCGGAGCGTTTATGGAGGGCCGCGGCTACGACATGATCAGGCCCGAGGAGGGCATGGACGCCCTGCGCCGCCTCCTCGCCCACGACCGGCCCCGCGCCACTTACACCCCTGCCGACACCCACCGCTGGCTCCAGGCCCACGTCACCGCCGACCGCCTCACCTACTTCGCTCCCCTCCACCACGGCGCCCAGGCTCGCGGCAGCACCCGCACCCTGCTCGCCGACCTCGCCGACTGCCCCGGCGAGAGCGAGCGCCTTGCCCTGCTCCAGCAGGCCGTCATCGACCACGCCGCCGCCGTCCTGCACCGCGACCCGGCCGGCCTGACCACCTCCACCGCGTTCAACGCCATCGGCCTGGACTCCCTGATGATCACCGGCCTGCGCATCCGGCTGGAAGCCGACACCGGCCTGCGCATCCCGCCCAGCGTCATGTGGGCCCAGCCCGACCCCGCCGCCCTCGCCGGCTATCTCCTGCACCACATCAACGCGAACAGCACCAACAACACGGGCGACGCCGCCTGACCGACCCACGCCACGACCAGGGAAGCCCGCATGCGCGACCACCTCTTCGAACCCGGCGACATCCCCCCGCTCGGCACCGTCCCCCGGAAGATGTACGCCTCCGTCATCCGCCGCGAACGCTACGGCCCGCCCCACAGCGCGTTCCGCACCGAAGTCGTGGACGTGCCCGAAGTAGGGCGCGGGCACGTGCTGGTGCTGGTGATGGCCGCGGGCATCAACTACAACAACGTCTGGGCCGCCCTCGGCAAGCCCCTCGACGTCATCTCCGCCAGGCTCAAGCGGGGAGCGCGCGAGGACTTCCACATCGGCGGCTCCGAGGCCTCCGGCGTGGTCTGGGCGGTCGGAGAGGACGTCACCACCGTCGCGGTCGGCGACGAGGTGGTCCTCTCCGGCTGCCAGTGGAACGAGACCGCCCCTGACATCCGCCTCGGCGCCGACCCCATGACCTCCGCCACCCAGCAGGTGTGGGGATACGAGACCAACCACGGCTCCTTCGCCCAGTACACCCTCGTCCACGACTACCAGTGCCACCCCAAACCGCCCCACTTGACCTGGGAGGAGGCCGCCTGCTTCCTGCTCTCCGCCGCCACCGCCCACCGCCAGCTGTGCGGCTGGCCGCCTCACGACGTCCAGCCCGGCGACCCGGTCCTCATCTGGGGCGGCGCAGGCGGCCTGGGCTCCATGGCCATCCAGATCACCAAGCTGCGCGGCGGCATCCCCATCGCCGTCGTCTCCAGCCCCCAACGAGCCCGCCACTGCCAAAGCCTCGGCGCCCACGGCACCATCGACCGCCGCGACTTCCACCACTTCGGACCCATGCCCGACCCCGCCGACAACCAGGCCCACACCCAATGGCTGGACGGGGTGCGGGCCTTCGGCCGCCGCTTCTGGGAGGTCCTGGGAGAACGCAGGTCACCGCGTATCGTCGTCGAACACACCGGCCGCGACACCCTCCCCACCTCCCTGTACCTGTGCGACAACGCCGGCATGGTCGTCACCTGCGGCGCCACCACCGGCTACCAGGCGGATGTGGATCTGCGCTACCTGTGGATGCGGCAAAAGCGCCTCCAGGGCTCGCACTTCGCCAACCTCCGCCAAAGTCGCGACGTCGTCCACCTGGCCGCCACCGGCCAACTCAACCCATGCCTGAACCTCGCCGGCGCCCTCGCCGACATCGGCACCGCCCACCAGCGCATGCACGACAACCAGCACCCACCCGGCAACCAAGCCGTCCTGATCAACGCCCCACACCCCGGCCTGACCACCCTCCAGCCCCAGCAAGACCCCACCGGCATCGCCCAGTGACCCCGCCACCGACCAGCCGCCCTGCTGGCCCAGCGGCGGCTGGTGCACCGAACCGTCCAGACCTGCCCCCGCAGCCCCGGTACGGCCGCCGAAAAGGGGCCCCGCACCCGCCCCCACCGGAGGGCGGCGACCACAGCCGCACACCACCCACCCCCGCATCACCGTGCAGGGCGACTGGGCCGCCGCCAAGGAGGACACCATGAGCCAGGCCGTACCCGTTGGCACCCAGGCTCCGCCCCGGGCGGTGGGCGTCCTCGGCATGGGCGTCTACCTGCCCCCGGGGAAGCGGAGCAACGAGGAGGTGGCACGGGACCTTAAGGTGCCGCCCGAGTGGGTCGCCGCCCGTACCGGCGTGCACACCCGGCACGTCGCCGCCCCGCACCAGGCGGCATCCGATCTGGCGGCCGAGACTGTACTGCGCGCGGCACGCTCTGCCGGGATCACCCCGGGCGACATCGGCCTGCTGGTGCTGGCCACCTCCTGCCCCGACGAACTGGGACCCGCGACCGCCTGCCGCGTCCAGGCCCGCATCGGCGCGGGTGCCGCCGTCGCGTTCGACGTCGGCGCGGCATGCTCCGGCTGGCTGTTCGCCACCCGCGTCGCCCACGACTGGCTGCGCGCCGATGCGAGCACCGGTTACGCCGCCGTCGTGGGCGTCGAGGCGTTCTCGAAATTCCTCAACCCCCGCGACCGCGCCACAGCGATGCTGTTCGCGGACGGCGCCGCCGCCGCGATCCTCGGCCCCGCCGACAACGGCTTCGCCGGTATCCACCTCGGGACGGACGGCCGCGGTGTCCACCACGCTCTCATCCCCGCAGGCGGCAGCCGCCGGCCTGCCAGCGAACACACCATCCGCGATGGCGGCCACACCATCCACACGGACAACAGGGCCATCCACGCCTTCATCACCGGCATCTTCCCGCGCCTGATCAACGACACCCTCGCCCACCACGGCCTCACCCTCGCCGACATCGACGCCGTCATCACCACCCAGCCCAGCCCCGTGCTCCTGCGCGACCTCGGCGAACGCACCGGCATCCCGCCGCACCGCCTGGTGGTCACCGGCGACGAGACCGGCAACATCGGCGCCGCCGGCGCGCCCTACGCCCTGGCCGCCGCCGCCGCACGCGGGACCATCCACCCCGGTGACCGGATCCTGCTCGCCGTCTTCGGCGGCGGACTCACCTGGGGCAGCGCCCTGCTCACCTGGACCGGCGCCACCGCCCTCGGCGTCCCTCCCCCACACACCGGCCGAGCCCCGGCCGACAGCAAGACAGAAGGAACACGGTGACGCCCACCCCGGTCATCCACGGCATCGGCATCTGCCTGCCACAGACAGTGCTGTCCAACGACGACGTGATCCGCCGCGGCCAACTCGACGTCAACGACGAGTGGATCCGCACGCGGACCGGCATCACCACCCGCCGGCAAGCACCCCCCGGCATCGCCACCGGCGACCTCGCCCTGGGCGCGGCACGCGCCGCACTCGCCTCCGCCGGCACCACCGGCACCGACCTGGTGCTCCTGGCCACCAACACCCCCGACCACCCCTGCCCGGCCACCGCCCCACGCATCGCCCACCGCCTCGGAGCCGACGGCGTACCCGCCTTCGACCTCGCCGCCACGTGCTCCGGCTTCCTCTACGGCCTGGCCACCGCCTGCGCGTTCCTGCGCTCCGGCCTGTACGGCACGGTCCTGCTCATCGCCGCGGAGACCTACTCGCGCATCGTGGACCCCTGCGACCGGAACACCGCCGCCGTCTTCGGCGACGGCGCAGCAGCCGTCACCCTGCGCCCGGGAGACCCCGACGAGCCCGGCGCCGTCCTCACCACCGAACTGGGCGCGGACGGCTCGGGCAGCGATCTGATCACCATCAAGGCGGGCGGCTCCGCTCTCCCGGCACACAGCCGGCCGCTCACCCGCGACCAGCAATACATCCGCATGCGCGGACCCCAGGTCTACCGCCACGCGGTGCGGCGCATGCACCAGTGCGCGAGTACCACCCTGGACACCGTGGGCTGGCCGCTCGAAACCGTCGAGGCGTTCATCGGCCACCAGGCCAACCAGCGCATCCTCGACGCGGTCGCCGACCGGCTCGGCATAGCCCCGCGCCACCGCCACGGCAACATCCGCGACATCGGCAACACCGGAGCCGCCTCCATCCCCCTGGCCATGGCCGCCACCGCCACAGCCGGCAGCCTACAGCCGGGCGCCCGCACCCTCCTGACCACCTTCGGAGGCGGTCTCACCTGGGGAGCAGCCGCCCTCACCTGGCCCGCCGCCACACCCGTCTCCCACCCCCACCCCGCCCCCCCGACCACCACACACCAGCAGGAGACCCCCGGATGCACGCGATCCAGCAGCTCACCGACGTACTGACCTCCACGTTCCGCGTTCCGGCCCAGGAAGTGAGCCCCGAAGCAACCCTGGACGACCTGGGCCTGGACTCCCTCGCGGCCGTCGAGCTCTTCATGACGCTCCAGGACACCTACGGCGTCACCCTGGACGACACCCACGCCACACCCGACATGTCCCTCAAAGACATCGCCCGCCTGCTGCAGAACCAGATGGACGGCCAGCAGGAGCACACGCCGTAACCGCCAGCCACCGGTGGGAGGCGACACCTCCCACTTGTCGCTGTGGTCCTGGCCACCGCCGTGTATCTGCGCCCGGCGCTGATCCAGCCCCTCATACTCGCGTGCACCCGTACAGCAACCTTGGTCGCCGTGGTCGCGGCGCTCACCGCGGCACGATGATCGGCTGTCGCCACCGCTGGCCGCCCGCCGCTGGAGCGTCCGGCCCGCGCGGCCCCGCCCCGCTGCGCCGCTGTCCGGCCGCCCCGCTGCGGCACCCGCTGCCCCGGTGGCGGTCCGCCTGGTCCGCCGCCTCCGTGCCGCGCCTGG
>NZ_JBFAPH010000202.1:0-11908 GCF_040675635.1 Streptomyces sp. NPDC049577 | reverse complement strand
GCCACGGCCAGGAACGGCAGGCTCCCGACCATTTGGAGCGGGATCATACTCACGGCCATCGCACACACGCCCAGAACCCAGCGACGAGCCGGCTCGCCCTTGAGATGGAGCAGTCCGAAGACGGCGCCGGCCACTCCGGAACCCAGCGCGTAGACCGCGAGGGCGAGGCTGGACGCCGCCTTGTGGCCCTGCTCCTCGGCGAAGGCCACCGTCACCACGTCCACCGCGCCGAAGATCGCACCAGTGGCCACATAGGTCGCCACCAGCACCTGGAGCCCCGGCGAACGCAGCGCGGAGCCACCGCCGTGCGCGCCCTTGGGGTGCGGCGTGGGCTCGGTGGCGCGCTGTGCCGTCAGCCAGAAGACGCCGACCGCCAGGAAGCAGGCCGCCAGCAGCGGACCCGCCTCCGGGAACCAGGCCGTGGACAGGCCGATCGACAGGATCGGCCCGACGATGAAGCACACCTCGTCGATGACCGACTCGGCCGAATAGGCGGTGTGCAGCTCGCGCGGCGAGCCCTCGTAGATCTCCGCCCAGCGGGCCCGCACCATCGACCCCACGCTCGGCACGCAGCCGGCGAGCGCCGTGCAGACGAACATCGTCCAGTCCGGCCACCCCCGCAGGGCGCTGATCAGCAGCAGCGCGACCGCCGTCAGCGCCACCAGCGTCACCGGACGCAGCACCTTGCGCTGCCCGTGCCGGTCGACCAGCCGCGAGACCTGCGGACCCAGCACGGCGGCGGACAGCGCCATCGTGGCGGAGAGCGCCCCGGCCAGCCCGTACCGGCCGGTGAGCTGGGAGACCATCGTGACGATGCCGATGCCCATCATCGACAGCGGCATCCGGCCGAGGAAGCCGGCCACGGAGAAACCCTTGGCGCCGGGGGCGGCGAATATCGCGCTGTAAGGACTGGACAAGGCGGACTCCACCAGAAGGACGAGTGCGGCGGTACGAAACGGGGTAAGGGACGCAGGGCGTTTGTACAGATTACGGGTGGTGCCCGTACGACGCACCGCCATTTCCTGCCTGTCAGTGGGGGGTGGCAGGATCGGACGCATGCCGGATCAGCCAGTCCACGCCCCGTACGACGCCCTGTTGCTGCTCTCCTTCGGAGGACCCGAGGGGCCCGAGGACGTGGTGCCGTTCCTCGAGAACGTCACCCGGGGCCGCGGCATCCCGCGCGAGCGGCTGAAGGAGGTCGGGCAGCACTACTTCCTCTTCGGTGGCGTCAGCCCGATCAACGACCAGAACCGCGAACTGCTGCGCGCCCTGCGCGAGGAGTTCGCCGCCCACGGCATGGACCTGCCGGTCTACTGGGGAAACCGCAACTGGGCGCCCTACCTGACGGACACGCTGCGGCAGCTCGTCGCCGACGGCCACCGCCGCGTGCTCACCCTGGCCACCAGCGCCTACGCCTCGTACTCCGGCTGCCGGCAGTACCGCGAGAACCTCGCCGACGCGCTGGCCGCCCTGCAGGCCGAGGGCCTGCCGCTGCCGCGCGTGGACAAGCTGCGCCACTACTTCAACCACCCCGGCTTCGTCCGGCCCATGGTGGACGCCACGCTGGCCGCGCTCGGCGAGCTGCCCGAGGCGGTGCGGCAGGGCGCGCACCTGGCGTTCACCACGCACTCCATCCCCACGGCCGCCGCGGACACCTCCGGCCCGGCCGGGCAGCACGGGGACGGCGGCGCGTACGTCGCCCAGCACCTGGAGGTCGCCCGGCTCATCGCCGAGGCGGTCCGCGAGCAGACCGGCGTGGAGCGCCCCTGGCGGCTGGTCTACCAGTCCCGCAGCGGCGCCCCGCACATCCCCTGGCTCGAACCGGACATCTGCGAGCACCTGGAGGCCGTGCACGGCGAGGGCGCGTCGGCCGTCGTCATGGTGCCGATCGGCTTCGTCTCGGACCACATGGAGGTCAAGTACGACCTCGACACCGAGGCCGTGGCCAAGGCCGCCGAGCTCGGTCTGCCGGTCGCCCGGGCCGCGACGGTCGGAGCGGACCCACGCTTCGCGGCCGCCGTCCGCGAACTGGTGCTGGAGCGCGCCGCAACCGAGCGCGGCGAGCGGCCCGAGCGCTGCGCGCTGGGTGCCCTCGGCCCCTCGCACGACCTCTGCCCGGCCGGCTGCTGCCCGGCCCGGGCCCTCCGCCCGGCCGCCGCCGGCGCCGACAGCCCCTACGCGTAAGGAGCACCGTGAACGCTGTGACCGACGGCCCGCTGAAGGCCGAACTCCTCGCCGTCGCCCTGGAGGCCGCCGAGCGGGCCGGCGAGCTGCTGCGCGACGGCCGCCCGGCGGACCTCGGCGTGGCCGCCACCAAGACCAGCTCCATCGACGTCGTCACCGAGATGGACATCGCCGCCGAGAAGCTCATCACCGCCTTCCTCGCGGAACGCCGCCCGGAGGACGGGCTGCTGGGCGAGGAGGGCGCGAGCAGCGCGGGCACCAGCGGGGTGCGCTGGGTGATCGACCCCATCGACGGCACCGTCAACTACCTCTACGGGCAGCCGTCCTGGGCGGTGTCGATAGCCGCCGAGCTCGACGGGGAGGCGCTGGTCGGCGTCGTCGCCGCGCCCGTGCGCGGCGAGACCTACCGGGCGGTGCGCGGCGAGGGCGCCTTCGCCGGCGACCGGCGGCTGCGGGTGCGCCCGGCGCCGTCGCTCGACCACGCCCTGATCGGCACGGGCTTCGGCTACCGGGCCGAGCGGCGGGCGGCCCAGGCGGAGGTGCTGCGCTCCCTGCTGCCGGAGGTGCGGGACATCCGCCGGGGCGGCTCGGCGGCCATCGACCTGTGCGACGTGGCCTGCGGCCGGCTGGACGGCTACTACGAGCGGGGACTCAACCCCTGGGACTTCGCGGCCGGCGCGCTCATCGCGCGCGAGGCGGGCGCGCTGACGGGCGGCCGCCCGGGCGAGGCGGCCTCGACCGAACTGACCGTCGCGGCTCCGCCCGGACTCTTCGAACGACTCCAGGGCCGTCTGGAGGAGCTGGGGGCCTGGCGCGACTAGCACCGGCCCGGCGGATCGCCCGCCGCGGCGGCGAGCGGCCGCGACGGGCCGGAACACGGCGAACGCCGGACGGACCGGGGGACCGGTCCGTCCGGCGTCCCTATGGATCGCCGCGGCAGGGGTCAGGCCGCGCTGATGTGCACCCCGTGCTCCGCCGCGAGGCGGTGCAGGTCGTCGAGCTCGGCCTGTTCGACTTCGGCGAGAAAGTCGTCGCCCGTGCGGCGGGCGTGGTCGAGGTCGCTCCGGGTGTTCTCTATGCGCTGCAGGATGCCGGCGGTGAACGCGTCCATGATGTGCGGCTCCCTCGTCGTGGGTGAATGGCACGGGGGTGTGCCTACGGCGAAAAACGATCACGGGTAGGGCGTATCGCGTACGCGGGGGCGTACTGGGAGCGTGATCGCGGGTGTGCAGACGTCTTCCCCACCCTCGTCCGGCGGGAAACCTGCGATCACCGAGCAATCCGGAATCCTCCCCCTTCTCTCCCGCGTCCCTCCACCGGAAACCCCTTACAGCCGGTTTACCGGCGTTCGAGGCAGGATGGAGGGACCCACCACTCTCATCGACCCTGCCCGCAGGGACCCCAAAGGGAAGGACCAGCGCCGTGCGCGTACTCGTCGTCGAGGACGAGCAGCTGCTCGCCGATGCCGTCGCCACCGGACTGCGCCGGGAGGCCATGGCCGTCGACGTCGTGTACGACGGGGCCGCCGCCATCGAGCGCATCGCCGTCAACGACTACGACGTCATCGTCCTCGACCGCGATCTGCCCCTCGTCCACGGCGACGACGTCTGCCGCAAGGTCGTCGAGCTGGGCATTCCCACCCGTGTGCTGATGCTGACCGCCTCCGGCGACGTGAGCGACCGTGTCGAGGGCCTGGAGATCGGCGCCGACGACTACCTCCCCAAGCCGTTCGCCTTCAGCGAGCTGACCGCGCGCGTGCGCGCCCTGGGCCGGCGCACGACCGTCGCCCTGCCGCCCGTCCTGGAGCGGGCCGGCATCAAGCTCGACCCCAACCGCCGCGAGGTCTTCCGCGACGGCCGCGAGGTGCAGCTGGCACCGAAGGAGTTCGCGGTGCTGGAGGTGCTGATGCGCAGCGAGGGCGCCGTGGTGTCGGCGGAGCAGCTGCTGGAGAAGGCCTGGGACGAGAACACCGACCCGTTCACCAACGTCGTGCGGGTCACCGTCATGACGCTGCGCCGCAAGCTCGGCGAGCCGGCGGTCATCGTGACCGTGCCGGGCTCCGGATACCGGATCTGAGCACCGCCATGCCCGAAACGCCCCCCATGCCGGCCGCGCCCCCGGCAGCCCCGCCCAAGCCCGCCTGGGACCCCCGGCAGCCCGTCATAAGGCCCTTCCCCTGGCTGCGCCCGACCATCAGGATCAGGCTGACCCTGCTCTACGGCGGGATGTTCCTGATGGCCGGCGTGCTGCTGCTGACGATCATCTATCTGCTGGCGGCGGACGCGCTGCGCCAGGGCAACGAGCTGCCCTTCCGCATCCTGAACGCGCAGGTGCAGATCACCAGCGACACCTGCCGCGACCTGAGCGGCACCACCAACAGCTCGGACTTCATGCGCGGGCTGGAGCTGTGCACCCAGCATCAGCGCGCCATGGCCCTCGACAGCCTCCTCAAGCGCTCCCTGCTGGCCCTGCTGGGCCTCGCCGTCATCGCCTTCGCCTTCGGCTACGCGATGGCTGGCCGGGTCCTCTCCCCGCTCGGCAAGATCACCAGGACCGCCCGCCGGGTGGCCGGCACGGATCTGTCGCGGCGGATCGAGCTGGGCGGGCCGGACGACGAGCTCAAGGAGCTGTCGGACACCTTCGACGAGATGCTGGACCGGCTGGAGCGCGCGTTCACCGCGCAGCAGCGGTTCGTGGCCAACGCCTCGCACGAGCTGCGCACCCCGCTCGCCATCAACCGGACGCTGCTGGAGGTCCACCTCTCGGATCCCGGGGCCTCGCCGGAGCTCCAGCAGCTCGGCAAGACGCTGCTGGCCACCAATGAGCGCAGCGAGCAGCTCGTAGAGGGTCTGCTGCTGCTCGCCCGCAGCGAGAACGAGATCGTGGACCGCAAGCCGGTGGACCTCGCCGAGGTGGCCTCGCAGGCCATCGACCAGGCCCGTGCCGAGGCGCAGGCCAAGGGCGTGGAACTGCGCGGCACCCGGCAGCCGGCCGTGGTGCAGGGCAACGGCGTGCTGCTGGAGCGGATCGCGCTGAACCTGGTGCAGAACGCGGTGCGCTACAACGTGCCGGACGGCTGGGTCGAGGTGACCACCGAGACGCAGCCGGGCCAGGCGGTGCTGGTGGTGGAGAACACCGGTCCGGTGGTCCCGGCGTACGAGCTGGACAACATCTTCGAGCCGTTCCGCCGGCTGCGCACGGAGCGTACGGGAAGCGACAAGGGCGTGGGCCTCGGGCTGTCCATCGTGCGCTCGGTGGCCCGGGCGCACGGCGGCCGGATCACGGCCGTGCCGCGTGAAGGAGGCGGCCTGGTGATGCGCGTGGTGCTACCGACGTGACCATCTGCGAGAATGGCTCGGCGTGAGGTTCGCTTTGGGCGGAATTCTCATGATCCGACCCGGACGGTGGATCTGTGTGATCGATCACATGGGTCGACTTCCGGCCATCTACTCTCCGTGACCGCAGGACGCGCCGGGAAGCCTGGAAAATGGGGGTTTCCGGGTGTCCTGATCACGGGAAGTACACGGGATGGCGTCGCCGCACCCGGCTTTCCGGTCGGGTACGGTCCCCATCGCCACCCATCCCGATCACCTCTTCAGGTGTGCGGTTGGGTGTCGATTGAGTAACAGACCTTGATGTGAGGCAAAATCTCCGCCTCGGGTCGGGCACAAGTCCGGCCTCCCACGCGTTACGTGCGCTGGAGATACCGCAGACACCCAGAGGGGGAGAGCGACATGGCAACGGACTACGACACCCCACGCAAGACCGACGACGACGTCGACAGCGACAGCCTGGAAGAACTCAAGGCTCGTCGGAACGACAAGTCCACCTCGTCCGTCGACGTCGACGACTTCGAGGCGGCCGAAGGCCTGGAGCTGCCCGGCGCGGACCTCTCCAACGAGGAGCTGTCCGTGCGGGTGCTGCCCCGCCAGGCCGATGAGTTCACGTGCATGAGCTGCTTCCTCGTGCACCACCGCAGCCAGCTGGCCGGTGAGAAGAACGGTCAGCCCATCTGCCGCGACTGCGAGTGAGGCGAGGGTCTGCGATGGCAGGCTCGACCCCGTTCCGCAGGCGGCGCTCCCGGCAGCCCGGCCCGACCACCGGGCCCGCCGGGGAAGCCGCGGGGCAGACCGGCGCCCCCACCGGCGTTCCAGTCCGTGCCGACGTCGACCCCCATGCCGAGCGAGGCCGCAGGGCCTCGCTCGCCGCGGTGGTCGGCCGTGGCGCGGACAACCTCAAGGCGGTCGGCCTGTGGGGCGGTCGCGGTGCGAGGGCGGGCCTGACGGCCGTCGTCGACCGCATCGTCGCGGGCGCGCCCCGCATCCCGGTGCGCGACCTCGCGACCCTGCGCGCGCAGTTCCCCGGCCTCGGCCCGGAGGAGCTCGCCGACAAGCTGGTGGCCGGCGCGGCCGCGGGCAGCTCCACCGTGGGCGCCGGCGTCGGCGCGGCCGCGATGCTGCCCGTACCGCCGGCCCTCCCCGCCGAACTGGCCGCCGAGATCATCGGCGTGGCCGCGGTGGAGTTCAAACTGATCGCCGAGCTGCACGAGGTGTACGGCGTCCCCGCCACCGGCACCACCCGGCAGCGCGCCATGGCCTACCTGGGCGCCTGGGCCCACGAGCGGGGCATCGACGTCACCGCTCCCACCACCGTCAACGCCGCCCTCGGCGGACAGCTCAAGCGGGAACTGCGCCAGCGCATCCTCAAGCGCTCGGTCCGCAACATGCCCAAGGTCGCGCCCTTCATGATCGGCGCCGCCGTCGGAGCCGTGCTCAACCGGCGTGACACCAGGCGGCTGGCCGACAAGATCCGCGCGGACCTCCGCACCCGCCAGGTGGCCTGGTAGACCGCTCCCGCTAGCCCGGCTGCCCGGCTCGTACGGCCTTCAGCGCCGCGGCCAGGCGCTCGGGGGAGCGGGTGGAGAGGTAGACGTACGGCGTCGGGTCCGACGGGTCCGTGACCTCGATCCGCACCGCCGTGGGAACGTAGCCGCGCAGCAGCATGAACGCCCGGGTGTCGGCCTTGTGGGTACGCCAGGCGCGCGCCTCCTCGGCGTCCAGCACCTCGGGCTCGCCCAGCGCCTCGACGGGGATCCGCGCGTCACCGGCGACGAGCGCGCCGCCGACCACCCTGATGCGCACCGAGCCGTACGAGCTGACCGCGACCGCCGCCAGGGCGGCGCCGCCGATCAGTCCGCCGAGCATCGGGAGGGTACCGAGCGGCAGCAGGATCAACGCCAGGGCGACTCCGGTGAGAACCGCGATGAACCACCAGGAACGGGGCGCTGTCAGGCGTTCTTCGTAAGGCTGCATGCGTCCAAGCTTGGCACGGGCGGGACCGGGTGCCGCCGTCGCGGGTAAGGTCAGCCCCTGTGAGTGGACGAACGACAGCGCTGACACCGCCGGCCGACGCCGGGCCGCCGGTGCGGCACCCCGAAGCCCCCGCGCCCGGAGAGATCATCGGGTCGCACTACGAGCACTGCTTCGGCTGCGGCGGCGGTCAGTCGCACGGGCTGCACCTTCAGACGCGCGCCGGTGAGGGCGTGCGCGTCACCGCCGAGTTCCGGGTCCGGGAGGCCCACCAGGGCGCCCCCGGGCTGGCCCACGGCGGCGTGCTGGCCACGGCCCTCGACGAGACGCTCGGCGGGCTCGGCTGGATGCTGCGGACCATCGCGGTGACCGGGCGGCTGGAGACGGACTTCCTGCTGCCCGTGCCGGTGGACACGGTGCTGCACCTCGAGGCCGAGGCCGTCGCGGTGCACGGCCGTAAGATCTACTGCACGGCCACCGGCCGCATCGGCTCGCCCGAGGGGCCCGTCGCGGTCCGCGCGGACGCGATGTTCGTCGAGGTCAAGGTCGACCACTTCATCGAGCACGGCCGGCCCGCCGAGATCCAGGCCGCGCTGTCCGACCCCGACCAGGTGAAGGTCGCGCGAGCTTTCGAGGTGAACCCCTAAATGCGTCAGCCTGTCGACGTGCTCATCCGCCGGGTGGATCCCGAGGTGCCTCTTCCCGCCTACGGTCACCCCGGCGACGCCGGGTGCGACCTGGTCACCACCCAGGCCGCGGAGCTGGCCCCCGGGGAGCGGATGGTGCTGCCCACCGGCATCTCGATCGCCCTGCCCGACGGGTACGCGGCCTTCGTGCACCCCCGCTCGGGGCTCGCCGCCCGGTGCGGGGTCTCCATGGTGAACGCCCCCGGCACCATCGATGCCGGGTACCGTGGAGAGATCAAGGTGATTGTGGTCAATCTGGATCCCCGCGAGAGCGTGCGGTTCGAGAGGTTCGACCGTGTCGCCCAATTGGTTGTTCAGCAGGTCGAGAGGGTCCGCTTCCACGAGGTGGCGGAGCTTCCCGGCTCGGCGCGGGCCGACGGGGGCTTCGGTTCCACCGGCGGCCACGCAGCCGTGGGGAATGGATTCGCTTCGGTCGCCAGCGACCGGGAAGGACAGTGACGTGTTCGGTCGTCGCCGCAAGCGCAGCGAGGACGCCGTCGACCTGGTCGACGACGTGACCTCCGAGGAGTCGGCAGAGGAGTCCGCCGACGAGTCCGCACAGGACACCGCGGCCGAGAGCCGGATCCGGCTGGAGCCGGAGCCGCGCCCGGACGGGCCGTGGGACGTCTCCGAGGTCCGGGAGCCGGCCGAGGGCCGGGTCGACCTCGGCGGGCTGTTCGTGCCCGGTGTCGAGGGCATGGAGCTGCGGGTCGAGGTCGCCGGTGACGCGATCGTCGCCGCGACCGTGGTGCTGCGCGACAGCGCGGTGCAGCTCCAGGCGTTCGCCGCGCCCAAGCGCGAGGGCATCTGGCACGAGGTGCGGAGCGAGATCGCCGACGGCATCACCCAGCAGGGCGGCGTCGTCGAGGAGATCGAGGGTCCGCTCGGCTGGGAGCTGCGGGCGCAGGTGCCCGTGGCGCTCCCGGACGGTACGAACGGTGTGCAGCTGGTGCGCTTCGTGGGCTGTGACGGCCCACGCTGGTTCCTGCGCGGTGTGATCTCCGGGCAGGGCGCCGTGCAGCCGCAGACCGCCGGTCTGCTGGAGCAGATCTTCCGGGACACCGTCGTGGTGCGCGGCCAGTCGCCGATGGCGCCCCGGGACCCGATCGTGCTCAAGCTGCCGGACGACGCCCAGATGGTGGCGGAGGGACTGCAGCAGGAGGACCAGGGCTCGCGCTTCGCCGGCGGTGTGGACCGCCTCCAGCGCGGCCCCGAGATCAGCGAGATCCGCTAGGCCGTACCGCGGCCGGAACTGGCCGTTTCGACTGGGCCGGAACCCGTACACCGGGTTCCGGCCCAGTGGCGTTTCCGCAGGTGGGAGCCGTTCGCGTATGGATGCCGTCAAGGCGGCGCCAATGGCCGTAAGGGAGGCGTCAACACGGGCCGTACCCCCCGGTAACGGATGTTTCCTCTAGAGGTCCGTTCATCCGAACCTCTCTAGGAGCACACGATGGCCGATGTGGCCTTCGTCGTCACCGCCGTCGCCGTTTTCGCGTTGGTGGCTCTCGTCGCCAAGGGGGTGACGAAGCTGTGACCGCCGAGAACATCGTCGGCCTGGTCGTGGCCGTCGCCCTGCTGGGCTACCTGATCCTCGCCCTCGTCTTCCCGGAGAGGTTCTGAGCACCCTTATGAGCCCCGTTCTCTCCGGAGTCCTCCAGCTGACCGCGCTCATAGCGGCGCTGGCCCTGGCCTACCGCCCGCTGGGCGACTACATGGCCGCCGTCTACAGCTCCGGCAAGCACCTCCGAGCCGAGACGTGGATCTACCGCCTCATCGGCGCCGACCCGGACGCCGGGATGCGCTGGCCCGCGTATCTGCGCGGCGTGCTGGCCTTCTCCGCCGCCGGCGTGCTCTTCCTCTACCTGCTCCAGCGGATCCAGGGGGCCCTGCCCGAGCCGCTCTCGCTCGGCTTCCACTCGATCAGCCCGGACCAGGCCTTCAACACCGCCGCGTCGTTCGTCGCCAACACCAACTGGCAGTCGTACTCGGGCGAGCAGTCCATGGGCCACGCCGTCCAGACGCTCGGCCTCGCGGTGCAGAACTTCGTCTCCGCCGCCGTCGGCATCGCCGTCGCCGTCGCCCTCGTCCGGGGCTTCGCGCGGTCCCGCACCGGCGAGCTCGGCAACTTCTGGGCCGACCTGGTGCGCGGCACCGTCCGGATCCTGCTGCCGCTGTCCGTCGTCGGCGCGCTGATCCTCGTCGCCTGCGGCGCCATCCAGAACTTCGCCGGCATCCACGACATCGGGCAGCTCACCGGTGGCACCCAGCAGGTGAACGGCGGCGCGGTGGCCTCGCAGGAGGTCATCAAGGAGCTCGGCACCAACGGCGGCGGCTACTTCAACGCCAACTCCGCCCACCCGTTCGAGAATCCGAACGCCTTCACCAACCTCTTCGAGATCTTTCTGATCCTCGTCATCCCGTTCGCGCTGACCCGCACGTTCGGCAAGATGGTCGGCAACGTCAAGCAGGGTTACGCGATCCTCGCCGCGATGGGCGTCATCTGGCTCGGCTTCACCGCGCTGATGATGTGGACCGAATACGCCCACCACGGCGCGGCGCTCCAGGCGGCGGGCGGCGCGATGGAGGGCAAGGAGCAGCGCTTCGGCGTCGGCGCGTCCGCGATCTTCGCGACCACGACGACCCTCACCTCCACCGGCGCGGTGGACTCCTTCCACTCCTCCTTCACCGGCCTCGGCGGCGGCATCGCCCTGCTCTCCATGATGCTCGGCGAGATCGCCCCCGGCGGCACCGGCTCCGGCCTCTACGGCATGCTCGTCATGGCCGTCATCGCGGTCTTCATCGCGGGCCTGATGGTCGGCCGGACGCCCGAGTACCTCGGCAAGAAGATCGGCACCCCCGAGATCAAGCTCGCCGCGTGCTACATCCTCATCACTCCGACGCTCGTGCTCGGCTTCACGGCCGTCTCCATGGTGATGGCGACGCCGCCGGACTCGATCCTCAACACCGCCGGCAACTCCGTGCACTCCAGCGGCGCCCACGGCTTCTCCGAGGTCCTCTACGCCTTCACCTCCGGCGCCAACAACAACGGCTCCGCCTTCGCGGGCCTGAACGCCGACACGCAGTGGTACAACACCTCGATCGGCCTGGCCATGCTGCTCGGCCGCTTCCTCCCGATGGTCTTCGTCCTGGCGCTGGCCGGCTCGCTCGCCGAGCAGCAGCCCGTGCCCGAGACCGCGGGCACCCTGCGCACCGAGAAGCCGCTCTTCGCCGGCCTGCTCGTGGGCGCGATCGTCATCATCACCGGCCTGACCTACTTCCCGGCCCTGGCCCTTGGCCCGCTGGCGGAGGGACTCTCATGAGCACCACCACCCCTGTCCGTACCGCGCCGGAGGACCCCCAGGAAACGCCCGCGCACGGCGCCGAGGCGCCCGGGCGCGTCTCCGGCGGCCTCTTCGACCCGGCCCAGCTGGTCAGGTCGCTGCCGGACGCCTTCCGCAAGCTCGACCCCCGGGTGATGGTCAAGTCCCCGGTGATGTTCGTGGTCGAGGTCGGCTCGGTGGTGACCACCGCGCTGGCCCTGAAGGACCCGGGCGACTGGTTCGGCTGGGCGATCACGGTCTGGCTGTGGCTGACCGTCGTCTTCGCCAACCTCGCGGAGGCCGTCGCCGAGGGCCGGGGCAAGGCCCAGGCCGACACCCTCCGCAAGGCCAAGACCGACACGGTCGCGCGCCGGCTGAACGGCACCGCCGAGGAGTCGGTGCCCGGCAA
>NZ_JBFAPH010000201.1:0-11970 GCF_040675635.1 Streptomyces sp. NPDC049577 | reverse complement strand
CGGCGCGGCGGAGCGCGCTCTCGGGGCGCGGGGCGCCCGCGCGCCCGGGCAGCGGGCGGCCGTCGGCGTCGAATCCGTGGCGGGCCAGGATGCCGGGGAGGTAGCCGGGCGCGGTCCCGGCCGTGTAGTAGGGGGCGAGCGGCGGCAGGGCGGGGCGGGCGAGGAGCTCGGCGACGCGCAGTCGTGCCTCGTCGAACGCCTGCTCGTAGGGGCTGTCGGCGGACACGCCCTGTGCCGCCGTCCAGACGGGGTCGGCCTTGGGCAGGTGGCCCGCGTCGAGCTGGTCCCAGGAGGCGAGGCAGCCGGAGCCGAGGAAGTGGTGGTTGCCGAGCGGCTCGCGGACGCCGAGGTCGGTGAGGACGGCGGTGGGGATGCCGCGGTGCAGGGCCTCCAGAGCGGCAGTGGAGCTGACCGTCACCAGCAGGTCGGTGCGGCCGAGCACCTCGCCCATGTGCCCGTAGATGAGGCGGCAGTTGGGTGGCAGCCCGCCCCGCAGCCGGGCGGCGAGCCGCTGGTACGGGAGTTCCTCGATGTGCGTGGTGTGCTCGCCGGGCTTGCTGCGCAGCTTGATCAGGACGTCGCGCTGCGGGTACAGCCGGGCGTGCCGGACGGCGCGGTGCAGCAGGTAGCTGCGGTCGGCGCGGCTCTCCGGGACGGAGGGCTGGGCGGCGAACACCACGGTGTACGGGCGGAATTCGGGCTGCGCGGTGCTCGTGTAGCGGTCGCCGCCGAGGAAGGGCAGGGCGCATTCGGTGACGCTGTCCGCCGGGGCGCCCACGCCGGCGTACACGGCGCGGAAGCGCTCGGCGTCGTGACGGGAGTTGGCCAGGACCACGTCCGCGCCGTGGCGCAGCAGCAGTCCGTCGGCGAGCTTCTCGTACACGACCCCGACGTAGCCGGTGACGACGACCGGGCGGCGGCCGGAGCCCTCCCAGGCGCGGGCCAGTCCGTGCAGCACGGCCTGGACGGCCCCGCCGACGCAGGCCAGGACGACGATGTCGGACCGGTCGCGGTCGGCGGTCCGTACGAACTCGACCCCGGTGACCTCGGCCACCGCGTCCGCTCGGACGCCCACTTCGGTGAGCTGGCGGACCGTCGGGGTGGCCCGGCCGCGCAGCAGCCGGCCGTCGAGGCGGGCGCCGGGCGCGAGCCGGTGCGCGGTGAGCGCTCCCCATTTCCACCGGGTGTCGGAGTCCGCGAGCACGGTGACCCGCGGTGGGGATTCGGTACGTGTGGGCACGTCGCCGACGATAGAAATCCATTCCGTTTCGTTGCCCAACGCGAGTGCAACAGCCGGTAAACAGCACAACGACGGTCGGAGAATCGGTTGACGGACGGGGCCGGTTCATCATTCCGCCGCGCTTCGTTCACCCGGGCGCCCGCCGGAGGTCAAGCCGAATGCCGGGGGTTCACCTAACGTGAACGCCTGTGGTCAAGCTCTCCGTCATCGTGCCGTTCTTCAATGTGCAGACATTCGCCCCGGACACGCTGCGAAGTCTGTCCGCGAACTCCCGGGACGACTTCGAATTCATTCTCGTCGACGACTGTTCGACGGACGGCACGCCCGGGGTGCTGGAACGGGCGGCGGACCGGCTGCCCGGCGCCCGGATCGTGCGCCACGAGCGCAACGGCGGCCTCGCCACCGCCCGCAACACCGGTCTGGACGAGGCGCGCGGCGAGTACCTGGCCTTCCTCGACGGCGACGACTGGCTTGCCCCCGGCCACTACCCGCAACTGCTCTCGGTGATCGAGGAGTTGGGTGTGGACTTCGTCCGCACGGACCATGTGCAGTGCACGGGCCGCACCCGGACGATCCACCGGGTGCCGACCGGCCGGCGCGGGGTCGTGCTGCGGCCGCGCGAGGCGATACTGCCCGCCGACCGGTCCACGTCCGTCGACTACCCCTACGCCTGGGCGGGCATCTACCACCGGCGGCTGCTGGACCGGGGGCTGCTGCATTTCCGGCACGGCCTGCGCACCGCCGAGGACCGGCCCTGGATCTGGCGGCTGCACCGCGAGGCGGAGTCCTTCGCGGTGGCCGGTCTGCTCGGTGTGTTCTACCGGCGCGGCGTCGCCTCCTCGCTCACCCAGATCGGCGACGTACGGCAGCTCGATTTCATTCGCGCATTCGATCAGGTAATCGAGGAAACTTCCCGGGATCCCGACGCGGACGCGCTTCTCCCGAAAGCCGTGCGCACCTATTGCGCGATCATTTCCCATCATCTGGGATCGATCGAACGATTCGAGCCCGCTGTCGCCCGGGCCCTGCGCACGATGAGCGCGGCCGCCATGAAACGCATGCCCCAGGACCTCCTCAAGGACGCCCTGAATTCCATGGACGACGACCGCGCGGGACGGCTGCGCAGGCTGCGGCGGCGCCCGGTCCCGGCGGAGGTGGCCGCCTGATGGCCACCGCGCACCCCCGCACCCAGATCTTCCTCGCCTCCACCCTCTACGGCGCCGCGACGCTGGCGGCCGCCCTCGACGCGGGGCTCTTCGCCCCGGCCGGGCGGCGGCTGCTGCTCGTCGCGAACACGGCCGCCGTGCCGGAGACCACTCCCGCCCTCGACGAGGCGCCCGGCTTCGAGCGGCTGCGCGGCCGCTTCGACGGCGTGCTGTCCTGGAACGAGACGATCAGCCCCTTCCACCCGAGCGGCTGGGCGCCGCGCCCGGACGACGCGCCGCTGTGGGAGCGGCATCTGCGGCTGCTGTGGGGGCTCGGCACCGACGAGGTGGAGATCGTCCTGGAGTCCATCCAGGTCAGCCCCGCGCTCGCGCTCGCCCAGGTCTTCCCCGACGCGCCGCTGGAGGTCTACGCGGACGGGCTGATGAGCTACGGCCCCACCCGCAGCAAGCTGGACCCGCTGATCGGCACCCGGGTCCGCCGGCTGCTCCACCTGGACCTGGTGCCCGGCCTGCGGCCACTGCTGCTGGCCGAGTTCGGGGTCGAGGCGGAGATCGTGCCCGGCGAGGTCTTCACGAAGGTGCTGGCCGAGCTCGCCGCCGCCACGCCGGAGCCCGGGCCGGCGGCCGGCCCGGAGGGCGCGGCGCTGCTGCTCGGCCAGTACCTCTCCGCCCTCGGCATCCTCACACCCGAGGAGGAGGAGCGGCTGCACGTGCGGATGCTGCGCGGCGCGGTCCGGCGCGGCCACCGCGCGGTCGTCTTCAAGCCGCACCCCACGGCCCCGGCCCGCTGGTCGAGGCTGCTGGAGGAGGAGGCCGAGCGGCTCGGGACGGAGCTGACCGTCCTGGAGACCGGCGAGCTGGCCGAGGTCGTCTACCAGCGGCTGCGGCCCGCGCTCGTCGTCGCCTGCTTCTCCACCGCCCTCTTCACGGCCCGCGCCTTCTACGGCCTCCCGGTGACCCGCACGGGCACGGAACTGCTGCTGGAGCGGCTCGCGCCGTACCAGAACAGCAATCGCGTGCCGGTGACGCTCGTCGACGCGCTGGTGCCCGACCTGGACGGGGCGGGGACCGCCGGGGAGACGGATCTGGAGGGGCTGCTGGCAGCCGTCGGCTACGCCATGCAGCCGCAGGTGAACCCGGGCCTGCGGCCGGCCGCCGAGCGCTATCTCGCGTCGTGCCCGACCGCCCGCATCCGCCGCTACTTCAAGCGCCGCCGCCTGACCGCGCTGGCGCTGCCCGGCGCGGTCCCCTCCCAGCTCGCCTTCCTGCCGCGCAATCCGGCCGTGCGCCGCATGGCCCGCCGCGCCCGTGCGGTGCGCCGGAGGCTGGCGAAGCGGGCGGTGCGGGCGGTCGCGCCGTGAACCGCGTGCGGTTGACCGATCACCGATGACGATGCCCCCGCCGGCGTGCCCGCCGGCGGCGGGCCGACCCTGGAGACGTGTGGCATGACGGCCCCCACCCTGCCCGGCGCGCCCGCCGCGAGCGCGCCCACCCCCACCACGGCCGTGCGGGAGAAACCCGGCCGGTCCGGCGGCGGGCGGCTGCGCGCGCTGGACGGGCTGCGGCTGATCGCGGCGCTGATGGTGGCGCTGTACCACTACGGCGGCCGGGACGGTGACGTCTCCCGGGCCTGGGGCGCCTCGCCCCGGCACGAGTTCCCGCATCTGTCGGCGGCGTTCGCCTACGGTGCCCTGGGCGTGCAGATCTTCTTCGTCATCAGCGGCTTCGTGATCTGCATGAGCGGCTGGGGACGCCCGCTGCGCTCGTTCGTCGCCTCCCGCGCGGCGCGCCTCTACCCGGCCTACTGGGTGGCGATCGCCCTGGTGACGCTGGTCTTCGCGCTGCCGTGGGTGGCGTACCGGACCGTCTCCCCCAGCGACACGCTGGTCAATCTGACGATGCTCCAGCAGCCCGCCGGCGCCGAGCGGGTGCTCGGCGTGTGCTGGACGCTCTGGGCCGAGCTGCGCTTCTACGCGCTCTTCGCGCTGTTCGTCGTGCTGCCGGGCGCGACCCGGCACCGGGTCGTCCTCTTCTGCGCGGTGTGGACGCTCGCCACCGTCATCACCACGGCGGCGCACCTGGAGGTGCTGCGGGTGATCGTCATGCCCGAGTACTCCGCCTTCTTCATCGGCGGCATCGGCCTCTATCTGATCCACCGGTTCGGGCACGACGCGCTCGCCTGGGGCATCGTCGGGGTGAGCTTCCTGCTCGGGCAGCACTACGCCGTCGCGGGCCTGTGGCACCCGCCGAACCCGCACTACTTCTCGTACCGCTCGGCCTACGTCATCATCGCCGTCCTGGCCGTCGGCTATGCGGTCGTGGCGGCCATCGCGCTGGACAAGGTGCCGTGGGCGAACTGGCGCTGGCTGCCGTTCGCGGGCGCGCTGACCTACCCGTTCTACCTCGTGCACGAACACCTGGGCTGGGTCGTCATCGGCGCGCTGCACCGGGGGCTGGGCCTGCCCTCGCCCGTGGTGTTCGCACTGACGATCGCGGTGATGCTGGTGCTGGCGTGGCTGCTGCACCGGTACGTGGAGCGGCGGCTGACGCCGCTGCTGCGCAGGTCACTGGAGGGTACGGCCGGCGGGCGGCGGCAGTAGCGCCGCCTCGACGCCGGCGACGACCGCCAGGAGGCCGGCCTCGAAACCGGCGTCGAGGTCCCCGAAGAACTCCCGGCCCGCCTCCGCGGCGAGCGAGTGGTCCTCCGGCCAGCGTGTGCGGTCGTCGAGGGTGTAGGCGGGGTCGCGCTCGCCCCCGGGCACGGGGTACACGGACTGTTCCTCGACGACATACCCCATCGTGTAAGCGCTGACGGTGAACCAGGCGCGGGCCGCGGCGCGCGGCGGGAAGCCCGCTCCCACCAGCAGCCGCATCATCTCCTCCAGCGGCCCGGCATGGCCGGCATCGGTGAAGCGCGTACCGCCGAAGACCTTGGCGCCGTCGCGGTAGCCGAGCAGGAAGCCGCGCACCACGCGCGCGGCACCGGCCAGGTACGCCTGCCAGCTGTCCCGTTCCAGCCCGGCCAGGGGTTCCGCCATGCGGCGGAACATCTCCGTCGCCACCTCGTCGAGCAGCTCCTGCTTGTTCTTGAAGTGCCAGTACAGGGCCGGGGCCTGGACGTTCAGCTCCTTGGCGATCCGCCGGAGCGTGAGGCCCTCCAGGCCCACCTCGTTCAGCAGATCCAGTGCGGTCCCGGCCACCTGGGCCCGGTCGATGCGCGTTGCCACGCTTGACAGCTTAACAGCGTTCAGTCCACTCTGAGAGGGCGTCAACTTAACGCCGTTAAGTCGCGACGGCCCATTCGAACAGGGGGACCCTCATGCGCACCACCACGCACACCGAAGTCCTGATCGCCGGAGCCGGCCCGACCGGGCTGGTCCTCGCCATCGACCTGGCCCGGCGCGGCATACCCCACCGCATCGTCGAGCGCTCCGAGCGCGGCTTCCCCGGCTCGCGCGGCACCGGCGTCCAGCCGCGCACCCTGGAGGTCTTCGACGACCTGGGCGTCGTGGACGCCGTCGTGGCCGGCAGCGGCCCGGTGCCGCCCATGCAACGCTGGCAGGGCCCCGAGCCTGCCGACCGGTGGAACATGACCGAGCCGGCCGAGGCGCCCGGCGTGCCCTATCCCGAGGTGCGGATGCTGCCGCAGTGGCGCACGGTCGGGATCCTCTGCGCCAGGCTGGAGGAGCTGGGCGGCAGGATCGACTTCGGCACCGAACTCACCGGCTTCGCCCAGGACGCGGACGGCGTCACCGGCACCCTGCGCCACGCCGACGGCACGACCGAGACCGTACGGGCCGGCTGGCTCGTCGCGGCCGACGGCGGTCGCAGCGGCGTCCGCGAGGCCCTCGGCGTCGCCTTCACCGGCGAACAGGTCGACGCCCGCCCGGTGCTGATCGCCGACGTGCTCCTCAAGGGCCCCGACCGGGCGCGGATCGACCCGGGTCACTGGCACATGTGGGAGGGGGCGGAGCACGGCTTCCTCGGACTGCGCCAGCTGGAGCAGGTGGAGACGGTGCAGGTCATCGTCGGCTTCCAGGACACCGCCCGGCGCCTGGACACCGACGTGGACGCCACGCCGGACGCACTGACCCGCCTCGTCGCCGAGCGGTCCGGTCTCGCCCTGACCGTGGACGAGGTGCGCTGGTCGTCCGCCTACCGTGCGCGCGCGGCCATGGCCGAACGCTTCCGCGTGGGGCGGGTGTTGCTCTCCGGCGACGCCGCACACGTCCACCCGCCGTCCGGCGGCCAGGGCCTGAACACCGGCATCCAGGACGGGTACAACCTCGGCTGGAAGCTGGAGGCCGTCCTGCGCCGGGGCGCGCCGGACGCCCTGCTGGACTCCTACGACACCGAGCGCCGCGGGGTCGCCGCCGACGTGCTCGGCCTGACCGCCCGCGTCCACCGCAGGGACCTCAAGGGGGACGGCGAGAACCGCTGGCGGCGCGGCAAGGAGACCCACCAGCTGACCCTCAACTACCGCGAGGGGCCGCTGAGCCGGGAACTGCGCCGGGACCTGGCCGGGGACGCGCTGCGGGCCGGTGACCGCGCCCCGGACGCGCCGTGCCGGGACGTCTCGGGTGCGCGGGTGCGGCTGTTCGACGTCTTCCGGGGGCCGCACTTCACCCTGCTGGACCTCACCGGCGAGGACACCCGCCGCACGGATCCGCTGCCGGACTGGGTGCGGCCGTTCCGCCCGGTGGACGACGAGGGGCGGGTCAAGGAGCGCTACGGATCGGGGCTGTTCCTGATCCGCCCGGACGGATACGTGGCGCTGGCGACGGACGACGCGTCCGACCTGGCGCCGTGTCTGACGTTGTTCTCGGCCTGACCGCGCCTAGAGGACGAGCGAGAGCAGCAGGACGCATCCCAGGCCGACGACCGAGATGATCGTCTCCATCAGGGACCAGGTCCTGACCGTCTGGCCCACGCTCATCCCGAAGTACTCCTT
This sequence comes from Streptomyces sp. NPDC049577, assembly GCF_040675635.1. Taxonomy (NCBI): domain Bacteria; kingdom Bacillati; phylum Actinomycetota; class Actinomycetes; order Kitasatosporales; family Streptomycetaceae; genus Streptomyces; species Streptomyces sp. NPDC049577. The sequence goes on along the minus strand of NZ_JBFAPH010000201.1, from coordinate 4,613 downwards.
CACCATCCAGAAGCCCGCGTCGTTGACGTGGGAGAAGAACAGCGAGCCCGCGCCCACGGCCAGGACCAGCAGGGCGGTGTGCGTGGTGCTCGTCCCGGCGGCCAGCGGGGCGACCAGTCCGGCGGCGGAAATGGTAGCCACCGTCGCCGAACCGGTCGCCAGGCGGATGCCGACGGCTATCAGCCAGGCGAGCAGGAGGGCGGGGACGGACCAGTGCCGCGAGAGGTCCAGGATCATCCGGCCCACGCCGATGTCGATCAGCGTCTGCTTGAACCCGCCGCCGGCACCGACGACGAGCAGGATGCCGGCGATGGGTATCAGCGCCCGCTCCACGGTCCGCGACAGCCGGTCGCGGTGGAACCCGGCGGCCCGGCCGAGGGTGAACATGCCCACGAGCACGGCCGAGAGCAGGGCGATCAGCGGCGAGCCGACCACGTCGGCCACCCGCTGGACGTGGTCCTCCGGGTCGTCGACTCCCACGTCCACCAGCGCCTTCACCAGCATCAGCACGACGGGCAGCAGCACCGTCGCCACCGTGGCGGCGAAGCCCGGGCGGTGCTGGAGTTCCTCGGAGGGCCGCTGCGGGACGAGCTTCTCGGGCGGGGCGACATCGGCCCAGCGGGCGGCGAACCGGGAGAAGAGCGGACCCGCGACGACCGCCGTGGGCACGGCGACGAGCACCCCGAGGGCCAGGGTCACGCCGAGGTCCGCGCCGATGGCGTCGATGGCGGCCAGCGGACCGGGATGCGGCGGCACCAGACCGTGCATGACGGACAGTCCGGCCAGGGCGGGGATGCCGATCCGCATCAGGGAGTGCCCGCCCCGCTTGGCCACCAGCAGCACCACCGGTATCAGCAGCACGATGCCGACCTCGAAGAACAGCGGCAGTCCGACGAGTGCCGCGATGAGCACCATCGCCCAGGGCATCGTCCGCCGGCCCGCCCGGGCCAGGATCGTGTCCACGATCCGGTCCGCGCCGCCGGAGTCGGCGAGCAGCTTGCCCAGGACCGAACCGAGGGCGATCAGCACGCCCACGCCCGCGACCGTGCTGCCCAGCCCGGTCGTGAAGCTGGTGACGACCTTGTCGGGCGGAGCCCCGGCCGCCGCGCCGAGCGCCAGGGAGCCGATGGTCAGCGCCAGGAAGGCGTGCAGCTTGAAGCGGGTGATGAGGAGGACGATGACGGCGATGCCGACAAGGACGGCGATGCCCAGCTGTGCGTGACCGGCGGACGTGATCGGTCCGGCGGGCGCCGCGGCCAGCATCTCGACGCTGAGAGTGCTCACGGGGCTTCCAGGGGGTGGGGGAAGGGAGTCGGGGCTCAGGGCCGGCGGGCCGGCAGCCGCCGCAGCGCGGCGGCGGCCCGCTCCGCCACGGCCTCCGGGCCGGGCGCGACGTCGACGGTGACGCCGGTCTCGTCGGCCTGGAGCGGTTCGAGGATGGCGAACTGGGAGTCCAGCAGCCGGGAGGCCATGAAGTGCCCCTCCCGGGCCGACATCCGCCGGGCGATCAGCGGACGGTCGCCGGTGAGGTGGAGGAAGACGATGCCGGGGGCGGCGGCCCGCAGCCGGTCGCGGTAGGCGCGCTTGAGCGCGGAACAGCTGATCACTCCACCCCGGTCCGCGCGGCCGCGGGCCCAGCCGGCGACGGCGTCGAGCCAGGGGGCGCGGTCGGCGTCGTCCAGCGGGATGCCGGCGGACATCTTCGCGATGTTGCCGGCCGAGTGGAGATCGTCGCCCTCGGCGTAGGGCACGCCCAGGGCCTCGGCCACCAGCGGGCCGATGGTGCTCTTGCCCGTGCCCGCGACGCCCATCACCACGACGACGTGGGGGACGGCGTGAGGGGAGCTCATGGGACACCTCGCTGTCCTCGCCGACAAAGCCACGACCCTCACTGAAGCCGATTGGGTATGACATATACAAGCCCCCTTCACCAAAACGTCATACTTATTTCGGGCGGCCCGGCCCTCTAGGCTGATCCCATGGAGCCAGCCGATCCCGTGGAGCCGAAGGCCGCGCCCCCCGCGGAGGGGCTGCACACCCATGTGCTGGAGTCCCTCGGGCCCGCGATCACGGCGGGTGACTGTCCGCCGGGCAGCGTCCTGCGCACCGACGAGCTGGAGGACCGCTTCGGTGTCTCCCGCACGGTCGTCCGCGAGGTCATACGCGTCCTGGAGTCCATGCACCTGGTCGCCTCGCGGCGCCGCGTCGGCGTCACCGTCCTCCCGCAGGAGGAGTGGAACGTCTACGACCCGCGCGTCATCCGCTGGCGGCTGGCCGGCAAGGACCGCCCCCGCCAGCTGCGCTCGCTGACCGTCCTGCGCTCGGCCGTCGAACCCGTCGCCGCCGGCCTGGCGGCCCACCTCGCCACACCGGAACAGTGCGCCGAACTCACCGAGCACGCGCTGGCCATGGTGGCCACCTCACGCGGCCAGCAGCTCACCCGCTATCTCGTCCACGACATCGCCTTCCACCGCGTCGTCCTGCGGGCCTCCGGCAACGAGATGTTCGCCCGCCTCGGCGACGTGGTCGCCGCCGTGCTCACCGGCCGCACCGAGCACGACGTCATGTTCAAGGACCCCGATCCGGCCGCCGTCACCCTCCATGTGCGCGTGGCGGAGGCCGTCCGCGCCCGGGACGCGGACCGGGCCCGGGCCCTCACCGAGGAAATCTGCGCGGGCGCCATGGCGGAGCTGGACATCCTGGCGCCGTGACCAGGGGAAACGTACCGGCCCTGCCACAGAACACTCTTTTGGCGCCCTATTGACGGCTGGATCGAACGAAGATCCGTAGCCTGAAGGTCATGTACTCCGACGAGAGCGACCATCCCCAGGCCCCCGTCCCCCCGGGTACCGATGCGCCGGAATTCGTCCGCCAGCGCTACGGCAACCGCTGGGTGTACCAGCACCGCAACACGACGGGCCTCGCGATCGTCGTGATCGCGCCGATCGTCGCCGTCGCGGCGCTGCTGGTCATCGCGGCAGTGGCGCCGCGCTGAGGCCGGCCCCGGCCCCCGCGTCCCCCCTCGCCCCCGCCGGCCACCGCTCGTACCAGCGCTGGTCGGCCTCCAGTTGCGCGGCGAGCGATATCAGCAGCGGCTCGCTGTTCGCCGGGCCGAGGAACTGGGCGCCCAGCGGCAGGCCGCCGGCGGTGAAACCCGCCGGCACGCTCGCGGCGGGCCAGCCGAGCACGTTCCACGGCCAGGCGTAAGGGCATGCGGTGATCATCGCGGAGTTGGTGTCCCGGCTGCCCAGCCCCGCGAGCTCCGCGACCGGCAGCGGCGGCACCGCCGTGGTGGGCGTGAGAACGAGGTCGAACCGCCCGAACAGCTCGCCGACCCGGCGGCGGAGGGGCCCCTCGGCCGCCCGCGCGACCCGCAGCACATCGCCGCCCAGCAGCAGCCCGCCACGCGCGTTGACATGCGTGCGCGGATCGAGCAGGGACGGGTCGGGCGCGCGCCGGGCCCAGTCCCGTACGCCCGCCATCGAGCGCGGCACGAACGTCAGCCCTATCGCCCCGTAGCGCGGCTCCTCCTCGACCACCTCGTGCCCCAGCGCCTCCAGCCGTTCCGCCATACGTATCGTCGCGGCCCGGGCCTCGGGGTCGAGCCGGTGCCGCACGGCGGCGAAGGCGGGGCGCACGGACAGCGCGATCCGCAGCCGCCGGGGCTCGCGGTCGACCGCCGCGAGCAGCTCGACGGGCGCCGGCCGGTGCAGATCCCCCGCATGGGAACCGCTCGCCACATGCAGCAGCAGGGCCGCGTCCGCGACGGTACGGGCCAGGGGGCCGTCACAGGTGATGCCCCGGAACGCCTCGCGCTCCGGCCACGTCGAGATGCGGCCACGCTGCGGCTTGATGCCCACCAGATGCGTCCAGGCGGCGGGGATGCGGATCGAGCCCGCCCCGTCCGAGCCGAGCGCCGCCGGCACGATCCCCGCGGCCACGGCCGCCGCCGAGCCGCCGGAGGACCCACCCGGGGTGTGCTCCAGGCTCCAGGGGTTGCGCGTCACCCCGAAGGCCGGCCCGTCCGTGACCGGCCACTGCCCCAGCTCGGGCGTATTCGTCTTGCCGACGACGATCGCCCCGGCCGCCCGCAGCCGGCGCACCGCCTCGGAGTCGGCGATCTTGGGCGGGAAGTCCCCCGCGCAGCCGAACGCGGTCGGCTCCCCGGCCACGTCCATGTCGTCCTTGACCGCCACCGGCACGCCCAGCAGGGGCGCCCGCTCCCCCGCCGCCAGCCGCCGGTCGGCCTCCGCCGCCTCCCGCAACGCGGCCTCGGCCCGCACCCGCCGGAAGGCGTTGAGCGTCGGCTGCGTCTCGGCGATGCGCCGCAACGCCTCCTCCACCAGCGCCCGCGAGGACACCGCCCCCTCGGCCAACGCCCGCGCCCGGCCCACGAGTCCGTCCATCGTGAATCCCATGTGTGTGGCCCCCCTCCACTCGTTCGTCTACACGGTATTCGCAGACGAGTTCCCCATACATCCACCCCAGGAGGGAAAGAACGTCAGCTGAGTTGACGGAAGGCGCCGTGCCTGCTGTGTGTCGAGCTGTACGAGCGGAAGCCGCTCTCCTACATGACGGAGACCGCGGCCGCCGAACTGGCCGAACTCGCCCGG
>NZ_JBFAPH010000200.1:0-12004 GCF_040675635.1 Streptomyces sp. NPDC049577 | reverse complement strand
TTCCAGGATCACCGGGGTGTCGGTGCCCACATGGTTGGCCACCACCGCCTCGATCGCCGGCGCCAGCGCCTCGGCGATCGCGATCTGCCGCTCGACCACCGACTCGGGCGTCTGGCGGGCGGCCTCCGGGTGAGTGCGCCAGAAGTGGACCTCCGGAAGGTGCTCCGGCAGTGTCACCGCGAGGAGGGCCTCCACGATGTCGTCGACCTCCACGACGGGGACGTCGTACCGTCGTGCCAGTGCCCGCCCGACACCGGTCTTCCCCATCCCCGACGCGCCCCCGACGACGAGCACCCGCCAGTCGGGAAGACTCCTCACCTCATCCGTACTGTCCACGTGGGCAGAGTACTGGAGCCGCTTCTTTCACCTGGGCCACACCAGCCGCAGCGGTTCCCGTTCGGGGAACGGTCGCGGTGCAAGTTAAGTCATGACCAAGCTGGCGATGGTCGACTTGATAAGCCGCCGCCTCGCCGGCGAAACCATCCCGAACTGGCGCGACACTTGATCGGTCGCGGCGCCTTCTCCTGTCCCCACCTACCCTCGCAAGAAACTGACGCGTTGCTGCAGGCACCGCTCGCATGCGCCCACCCTCGTGCGCCGACGAGGTGGCGGCTGCGATCGACCGCCGAGGGGCGGAACCGGTCGCCGCGGTCCTACTGGAGCCCGTCAACGGCACGACGGGCGGGGTCTTCGTACCGCCCGCCCGGCAGACTCCAGGTGTCCGTATTCCTGCCCAGGAGTACCCGGTTCCCGTCTTCGCTGGTCACCAGGGCGCACGCGATATCGACCCGGTCCGGGGCCATCTCCACGTCCTCTCGTCGTCGCGCCCTGCGCTTCGCCCGCTAGCTCCGGTCGGTGGGCATGGTGGCGGAGGTGAGGAAGTAGGTGACGGAGTACAGGAACTGGCCACCTTCGATCGCGTCGTCGAGGAGCGCGTTGAAGCGGCGCGCTTCAGCGCGGTCGAGGTAGCCGAGGTCAGCGAAGACGTCGGCCCAGTCGCGGATGCCCATCGTGCCGTCGACGGTGCGCTTGTCGCGGACGAGAAGCGTGCGCGGCTCGACCTTGACGTCGAGGAGACCGCGGGTGGTGAGGAGGCCGGGCACGCGGCGGGCGAAGGTGCCGTGCCGGATGCCGGACGTCTGGCGCAGGCCCAGGACTTTCGCGGCCAGGCGGTGGTCCTCAATGTTGAGAGCCTGGGTCGCCGTGTCTGGGTCGCAGACGACGATGCGGCCTCCCGGGCGGACGACACGCAGCATCTCGTCCAGCGCCCGGCCGGGATCCGCGACATGCTGGAGGACCCGGTCCGCCCATGCCCCATCGAACGCAGCGTCCCTGAACGGCAGGCGGTGACTGTCGGCGACGGCGACCTGTCGCACGCCGGCATGCTTCATCTCGGCGCACATGGTCCGGGACAGGTCGCAGGCGACGACCTCGGCGCCGGTCTCGTCGGCGAGTTCCCGGACGGCATCCCCGGTGCCGGCCCCGATATCGAGGAACCGCCGGCCGGGCTGTGCCTGAAGCAGTTCGCGCAGGCGCTGCTTGTAGGAGACGAAGAACGGCTCGCTTCGTAGGCGGTGCAGCGTGTTGACCAGCCGGAGCGGATGAGGATGAGCGTCGATGTCGGAGAAGGCATGCGGCACGTAGGAGTCGCCCATGGCCGGACCCTACGGCCTGCGCGTCCGGTATGTGGCTCGAACCACAGGGCCCGCCCCGCCGTCGTCATGGCTGACGGATTCCCGGCACTGCGACATGGCCCCGGAGCAGTACCTGACGGCAGTCTGACGCGCGACAGTCGATCCAGGGTGGGCGCCGCAGGGGGAGAGGCGACGAGCGGGAGGCCATCGGGATGGGGGACAACTTCCGGATGCAGCAGGCTTGCCCGACGAGCAGCTCGGCGTCAGTGCGCCCAGGGCAGTCGCACCGCCTCGATCTCACTGTCGTTCAGCAACGCGTTGATGAGGGCTGGGAGCCCGGCCACCTTGGTGGCCCACAGGTCGTAGTCGGTGCACAGCACCCATGAGTGGTCATCGGCCCACAGGTTGGACGGGCTGAAGGCGGTCTCGGAGTGGTCGTACAGGATCTCGGCGTCGCCGAGCCGGCCCGCCCGCACGTGGAGGTTGTCGAAGTCGGCGGCTCCGAGCATGAGCGGGTTGTAGTAGGCCAGGCAGCGGGTGTCCGGGCCCGCGGGGCTGTACTGGGTGAGGATGGCGATCAGCTGGTTCCAGGTCTCACGGTCCAGACTCCCTTCGGTCGGCGGGATCACGCCCAGTGGCCGGCTGCCTTCCTTCTTGGCCGAGGGAAGGCAGCGGTAGGAGGGCATCAGCCCGTGGGGCACGACCGGGTCGCCGGTCCGCCGGGCCAGTTCGGCCCAGCGCAGCCGGCGCCAGCCGGGGCCCGGGTGCTGGGCGCGGCCCAGCCCTCCTCCTGTGGCGACGCTCACGGCGTCGAGGTCGATGCCTGCAACAACGTCCGGCTGGACACTCCCGTCCGCCAGCCGCGCCTGGTGGTACTCGTGGTACGACACATCGGCCGGCCCCTGCTCGTGCTCGTACATGGCGTTGAGCACCCACACCGCGTCAGGCATCGCCCGAGGCATGAACCCAGTCAGGCCGTCGCCACACAGCTCCAGCAGCCAGTCGGTGGCCCCGGACGGCACGAGCGGCCACAGGCTTGACATCAGGTTCGATTCCCCGGGCATGCGCTCATGATCCCAGGGCGCGGACACGCCCTACCGCCAGGGGCTGGCATGACCCCGCGCTGTCAGGTGGCGGTCGGTGGGAGTTTGTCGGCCTGGAGGTGGTTGAGTATTTCCCGTAGCTGTCGCGTCTTGTCCTGGGGCAGGGGCAGGAGTGGTGGTCGCGGTGGTCCGGCCGGGCGGTTCTGGATCGCGAGGCCTGCCTTGATGGTCCGGGGAAGGCCGTGGCGGACGATGAACTGCAAGAACGGCAGCAGTTGCTGCAGCAGCGTGTCCGCGCGCTCGTCGTGTCCGTGGATGACCGCGGTGTGGAGCTCCAGCACTCGCTGCGGTACGAGGCAGGGGGCGGCGGTGCACCAGCCGGCGGCCCCGGCGCGGAAGGCGTCCAGGGCGACTGGATTGCTGCCGTTGTAGACCGACAGTTCTCCGTCGGACAGCTCACGGATGGTGCGGAAGCGGGACACCTCCCCCGAGGACTCCTTGACCATGGTGAGGTTCGGGATCTTCCGGGCGAGAGCGACCACGGTCTCCGGTCGCAGGTCCACCCCGCTGGTGCCGGGGTTGTTGTAGAGCATCATCGGCAGGTCGGTGGCCCGGGCCACCTCGCTGTAGTGCCGGACGAGTTCGGCCTCGGTCAGCTTCCAGTACGCCTGGGGGAGCACCATGATCGCGGTGGCGCCGTGGAGGGCGGCCACGCGGGCGCGACGGACCGTGCCCTCGGTGCTCCAGTGGGAGACGCCGACGAGGGTCGGCAGCCGCCCGGCCACCGTGTTCAGGGTGGTCTCGCAGACCGCGTCCCATTCCTTCTCGGTCAGGTAGGCGCTCTCGCCGGTGCTGCCCAGCGGGGCGACGGCGTGGGTGCCGGCGGCGACGAGGTCGCTGGTGAGCCTTTGCAGCGCGGGCAGGTCCACCTCACCGGTGACGGCGTCGAAGGGGGTGACCGGGTAGGCGATGATGCCCTTCAGCGGCGGGTTGGCCATCAGAGGTCCACCCGCCCGGTCAGGCAGTCGGGGTGGTTGCGCAGCGCTTTGCGTGCGTAGTACCCGAAGTTCGCCTTGCTGCGCCGGTCGGTGGAGGTCCAGTCGTGGGCCTCGCGGGCCAGGGCCGGGTCCAGGGGCTGGATGGTCCCCGCCGACATCGCCAGCAGTTGCAGGCGGGCGGCCCGCTCGATGAGCAGCGCCAGGGTGCACGCTTCCTCGATCGTGGAGCCCGTCACCAGCTGGCCGTGGTGTGCGAGCAGAATGGCCCGCTTGTCGCCGAGGGCGGCGGAGATGATCTCGCCCTCCTCGTTGCCCACCGGCACGCCGGGCCATTCCTTGAGGAAGGCGCAGTCGTCGTACAGCGGTGTCGTGTCCATCTGGGAGACGATCAGCGGCACTTCCAGCATGGCGAGCGCGGCCGTGTGCAGGGAGTGTGTGTGGATGATGCAGTTGACGTCAGCGCGTTCCCGGTAGATCCAGGTGTGGAAGCGGTTGGCGGGGTTGGGCATGCCCTCTCCCTCCAGGACCTCCAGGTCCTCGTTGACCAGCAGCAGGTTGTCCTCGGTGATCTCGTCGAGGCCCAATCCCAGGCGCTGGGTGTAGTAGGTGCCCGGTTCCTGCCCGCGGGAGCTGATCTGCCCGGCGAGCCCGGAGTCGTGGCCGCCGTCGTAAGCGATCCGGCAGGTGAGCGCCAGCTTCTGGCGCGTGGTCAGTTCGAAATCCCCGAAGTGCCGGTCCATCTGCCGCTCTGCGCGGCTGATGAGGGCGTCCTTCGAGTCTTGCAGCGTTTTCGCCATGTATCTGCTCCTGTTGCGACCTCGAGGAAACGTTGTTCACCATAGGACACAAGGTTTCCCGAGGCAAGGGCGGCCGGGCCTCCGCGGAGAAGGTGCCCGCACCCCTGGGGGGCCGGAAGCGGACTGCGAAGGGCAAGGCGGGCCGGCAAATCTCCGGGGTGGGTCGGCGGCGGAGGGGAGGCAGCGCCGTTCGCTATAGGACACGACGTGTCATCATGGTGGTTGGTACGGACCGTGCCGCGCGGGTCCGTCTGGGCCGGGCCGGGAGAGGAAGACACCAGTGATCAACCGGGTGCGCCGACTGCGCAAGGAACGTCTGATGACTCTCGAGGTGCTGGCCGAGCGGTCCGGCGTCACCAAGAGCTACCTGTCGAAGGTCGAACGTGGCCAGAGCACTCCCTCGATCGCCGTGTGCGCCTCTCTCGCCAAGGCTCTCGAAGTCCCCCTGGACAGCCTCTTCGCCGAGGCCGAGGAGCCGGGTGAGGTCGCGGTCACCCGGGCTGCGGAGCGACAGGCCCTGACCTCCCCGGACGAGTCCGGCACCCGCTACGAGGGCATGGCGCTGGACGCCGGCAGTAAGGGCATGACCCCGTTCATGCTCTACCCACCGCACGACACGGGCCCGGTTCCCTTCCGGGACCACCCCGGCGAGGAGTTCGTCTTCGTCCACGAGGGGCGGGCCGAACTGATCCTCCCGTCACGCGTGATCACGCTCGACACCGGTGACTGCGTCTACTTCAAGGCCACCACACCCCACAAGCTCCGCTCCCTGGGAACCAGGCGCGCCACGGTCCTCCTCCTGGTCTCCAGCGACTACGAGACTGCGGACGGTGCCCGGATTGCGCATTCTCGCTTGCCCTGAGGCGGGCCGGGCGGCAGGTGTGACAGAGCCGCCCCGCGACGGCGGTACCGGTGAAGGCCGTGATGAGTAGGGCCGGGAAGTGGCCGTCCGAGCTCTCCGCTGTGCCCGTGAGGGCCGGTGGGGATCCGCGCCATCGGCTCTGTATGCGGGGCCGACGGTTGGCTCGCTGTCCTCTGGACCGGGACGGATGGGGCAGGATGAGGGGCGACCATCGGGGCGCTGACGTCATGCTCTTGGTACCGCGTCGTAACGCCCGCCTGGCCGTGCGTGGCGGGCGGTTGCTGGTTGAACATGTCCGCTCCAGCCGTGCGGTCGTGCCTGTGGGGACCGTGGGTCGGGCTGTCTCGGCCCACGGCCTGTAGTTGCTCTTTTTCCGGGCGCACGGTGCTTTCCTGCGGGCCGGGGAAGCGCTCTGATGCGCACGGCAGGAGGCGGTGCCCATGATCGTCATGCTCCAGCCGATCAGGTCTTCCGCATGGGTGTCGCTCTGAGCGGCCCGCAGGATCCGGTGGGTCGAAATCCCCGGCGCCGAGCCGGCCCGGCTCTACCTCCACGGACTGGGCGCCAGCTCCCCGGTGTACCGGGCCGCCACCGCCGCGCATCCTGCACTGACCGGCCGTCGGTCGCTGCTGCTCGACCTTCTCGGCTTCGGTATCAGCGACCGCCCGACGGACTTCACCTACACGCTCGAGGCCCACGCGGACGCCGTGGCAGCCGCGCCGGAAGCCGCCGCGGCGACAGGTGTCGAGGTCATCGCGCACAGCCTGGGCGGGGCGGTGGCGGTCCTGCTCGCCACCCGGCATCCGCGGCTCGTCTCGAAACTCGTCCTGGTGAACGCAGCCCTGGACCGGCGCCGCTGGTTCCCCGTCCCGGCAGCAGCGCCATCGAGACCTTCACCGAGGAGGAGTTCCTGTCCGACGGCTGGCAGCGGACCGAGCAACGGGTCGGCCCGGCCTGGTGGTCCACCATGCGCCTGGCCGGGCGCGAGGCCCTCTACCGCACCGCGGTCCACCGGGCGCGGGGGCCGTTCCCGCCCTGCGCGACCAGCTGCTGGAGCTGCCCGTCCCGCGCACCTACCTCCACCCGGAGGCCGACGGCGCACCGGCCGGCGCCGAGCGCCTGGCAGCCTCGGGCGTTACCATCCGGGCGATCCCGGACTGCGGCCACAACATCATGTTCGACAACCCCGAGGCCTTCGCCCACGCGGTCGCAGATGCGCTGAGCGGCAGCTGACCGGCAGCGGGAGCAGGTGACTTCCCGATCGGCCCGCCCGGAGCGACCCGGTCGGCGACCTCAGCCCGGCCGCTCCCGTGGCCGGGCTCGGCGCCCGTGCCGTCGTCAGTTCCTGTGTCTGCCTCGGTGGCCGACGGGCACAGCGCCCACGGCGCCGAGAGTCGCCGTACGGCGAACAAGGACTCCAGCGCGGCCCTGCTCCGCCGGTACGGCCACGTGGTCGTGTCGGTGCCGGACAACCGCAGCAGATCGAACGCGACGAAGTGCGCCGTACACCCGCCTGCGGCCCGTGCGGCCCGGGCGGCCCTGCCAACGGCCTGCCCACGGCAAGGTCGGGGCGAAACCGTGGAGAGTCACCGCCGAAGGGGGGGGGCTTTCCGGCGCTTCGTCGGTTGGAGTCCGCAGGTGGCAAAGTTCTTGGGCCGACGGGAACCAAACCGCCTAATGCCACGGCAGGTTGACCCCGTCGAGCGGGTACCGCGCAGGTTGACGGCGGGTTCAAACCCTTGTGGGACGCGTGCCTGGGGCGGTGGTTCGTACCGTTTGTGGCACCGGATCACACCGAGAACTCAGGGGGAACAGGTCCATGCGTACTGAGCGCAAGCAGGGCGGGCAGCGGAAGTTGACGGGGGTGCTGGGCGCGATCGTGGCCCTCCCCGTGGCGGCCGTGACGATCGGGCTCGCGCCCTCGGCCAGCGCGTCGTCGTCGGCACCGGCGTCCGACAACGTCATCAGCGGCCAGGCACTGGCCGAGGCGAAGGCGGCGGGCAAGAACTACACATTCCTGGAATTCAAGAAGGGCAAGGACCCGCTGAACTCACGTCTGCGGTTCGTCTTCGTCCAGGCGGCCAACCCGGACCACGTCCGCAGCTGGGTCATCGACAGTTGGAGGGCGGGCTCCGGCAACGGCAGCAAGGACACCTGCGCGACCGGCAGGGGCTGGCTGCCCAACGGGACGTACAACATCAACCACTACTACCCGCACCACAACGGTGGACCCAAGGGAGTCAACGGAATCTCCTGGGACATCGGCAACCACAAGTGCCACAGCGGCAAGTGGCGTACCGAGCTCTTCATCCACAGCAAGATGCTCCCCAGCGGCGCCCAGGGCAGCGGTCCCTACAAGTGGACCGGCAACTACGCCTCCAACGGCTGCATCAAGCTCAGCCCCAAGGACATCCGCGAACTCCAGGGACTCTGGAACGGCGGCTATCCGCACCCCGCCAAGCTTTACGTCGACTGACGACTGACGAGCAGCAGGTGATCGCCGCCCCGGCCGACGCGCATCGGCCGGGGCGGCACAGCGCGCCACCTGCCAGACGTGCCCGGCGATGCGCAGGGCGGGCTGGACAGCAGGTCGCGGCCTTCCGCTTTCACCGACACCACGGCTGCCGCCCCGGCCTTGGGGGTGGTGAACCACAGGGCACAGACGAAGACGGCTCTCACATCCGGACGGATCCACGCGGCGGACGGACGTGGAGAGACCGTGCGGTGCCGTGTGGCCGGGGGCTGCCGTGCAGGAGTGCGTAGACGCCCATGCCCGGGACAACGGCGGTCTGCCCTTGCAGGACACCGTGGTCGGAGCGAGGGCTCGTACGATTGATGCGCCCGAAGAACGTCAGCCCGTCCGGTGGCGGGCGTCAGGCGACTGCGGAGCGCTTGCGGCCGGTGAGGGCTTTGATGAGGTCCTCGCGTGTCATGGAAGATCGGCCGGAGATCCCGGTCTTGTTGGCCGGCTGGTAGAGCTCGGTCTTGCTGAGCGAGGCCAGGTCGCTGCTCTTCTTTGCACTGGCCTGGCGCCCGCAGCCGCGGCTGGTGCCGGCGCGTGCGGGCCGGGGCCTTCGGGGCGGTCTTGTTTCCCGTGGCCCACTTGCCGGTGGCGGCCTTCCGAGTGGTTGCCCGCTTCCTCCCGCGTGGCGCCACCGCACCACCGCCTTGCCGGCCGGCTTGGTCGATGCTGTCCCGCAGGGCTGCCATGAGGTCCATGACGTCGGTGGCCTCGGGCGGCTCCGTCGTGGCGGCTACCTCCTGTCCCTCGGCCTTGGCCCGGATCAACTCCTGGACCTTCCAGCGGTCGGTGCCGTCTCCGCGCACCGACGGCCGGGCGCCGGCACCCGGCTCCGGGCCGGGTGGCGCGGTTGCGGGAGCGGGGGCCGGCGGGGGCCCGGGTGACGGCGGCGGGGACGGAGAAGGTGACGTCGGCGGGCTCGGCCACGTCTTTGCCTCGGGCGGTGGCATGTGCCCAGAAGGTGAGGGACACCTCGTAGAACCACGGGCCGCCGGCAGCCTGCCACCGGCACAGCAGCCGGCCCAGGATTTCCTGTCCGTCGTACGGAGGTGATACGCCCGCCCTTCGGGCGTATCACCTCCAACGGCCCCGGGGTGGTTTTGAGAGCGTTCACGATGCTGCTGCGTAATCCTCGTCGGTCATGTGGTGATCACTTGCGAGGTTGCGCCACCCCCTGGAGCGCTCGGTCACTCACACGGGTCTGAGTAGCCGCACTCGTGCACGTGTCATGCCGGGGGCTTCTGCAGCCAGTCCGCCTCGGTGGTCCAGAACATGTGGCGCGCACCGAGGTAGTCGTGGGCGAAGTCCGTGAACCGTTCGCGGGTGTACGGCTTACTGGTTTTGGGGTCCTTGGCGTTGATGTCGGGTTCCTGGACGGCCATCGCGACGAGAGGAAGGGCATCCTTGTATTCGTGGAGGAACTTGTAGGAGTTCTCCATCTGGTACTTCCGGTCCGGCAGGGTGTCCGGTCCTCCGACGCCGATCTTCTTGTCCCTGGCGAGGTCGAACATCTCCTTCATGCGCTTGTGGTCGTCGTCATCCGGCAGGAAGTTGATGTACTGGATGAACTGCGTCTTGGTGAAGACCTTCTTGCCGTAGCGCATGTTGTCGATCTCGGCATCGATGTAGGACGTTGAGGTGTACTTGGTCTGATCCTCCTTGGTGTCCACGTCGACCGCGGTCTCCGGAAGATTCACCCCGGCGAGCTCGCCGTCGAACTTCTCCGCCATCGCCTTCAGCATGGCCTGGAAGTCTGCTCGCACCTCTTTGTTCCACTGCGCGACCATGGCCCCATGGGTGGTGGGGTTGTCAGGGTTCTCATCGATCGTCGGCGCGACACCGCCCTCGTCCTTCACGTATTGGGGAACGTTGGCGTCCTTCATGGCTACATCGAAGAACCGATCCTGGACCTGGACGAACAGTTTTTTGTGGCGTTCCTGAAGATAGTTCAGGGCATTGTCCAGTCGTGACCACTTGTACTCCCCCTTCCTCCCCTCGAGGGCCTTCCAGGGCACCACTACCTGTACGCCGCCGATGTCCGTGCGGTCAATCATGGCCTTGACCTTCGGGTCCTTGCCGGACGTGGCATCCTCGAATGCGCCGAGCGACATGTACAGGTTGTCCGTCACCTTGCCCCGGGACACCGGGGCGGCGGCCTTGTCGGGGACGGGAGCCGCGCCGGCCACCCCGAGGGTGGTCGTCAAGGTCACGGCCGTGAGGACAACAGATCCGACTGCACCACGTTGCATCATCATGAACGAGACGCTAGGGGAACATTCTTAGTGAAAGATAAGAGCGTCCGTTGCCGCTCCGGGCCCGGGTCCGGGCCCGCGCCTTAGCTGCAAAAACTCCAACCCACGCTCGCCGAGCCCCGGAGAAACATCGGCGATTCGACTGTTCCGGCGAGGACATCGAAGGGGACTGGGTGGAACATACCGGCTGCTGGAGCCATGCCTCCCGGGTCTGGAGCCATGCCTCCCGGGTCCTGCCCACCTACGGGCCAGGTGCGCGCGGACAGGCTGCCCGCGGGCCGAGGGCAGGCAGGGTGACCCCGGTGGCCGGCCTTCGCCCGCCGCGACGGCCTCGACCCGACGCGCCCCGTGCAGTGGGAAGCCGAGGCGCTCGAACCGGCAGAGCTGCAGCGCCTGGTCCCCGCCGCCGTCGCGGTTGGAGCGTGTCTCCTTTCACGCGAGGGCTGATCGTGCGGTTGCGTGGAACTGCACGTACTCGATGGTCGCTCCTCCGGGGTGCTGCACGGTCAGGTTTCGGCCGGTGGGCACCTCGTTGGGACCGTCGAGGATTTTTCCGCCACGTTGCTCGGTGATGCTCACGATCCGGTCGATGGACTCGACGATCGCGGTGGCGTGGGTGCCGCGGTAAGGGGCTAGGGCTTCCTCTGAACCTGCCAGAAGCAGGTAGCTGCCGACGCTCGCGAGGTTCAGACCGCGGTAGGTGAACCGCAGTCGTGGCTGCTCTCCGGTCAGCTCGACGAAGGTCGGCAATGCCACGTCCAGGTCGTCGACGTAGACACGGGCAAAGGTGGCAAGCACCGTCACGGCCATCTCCTAGATCATTTCGATTTTTCCGAAACACCGAAGCGATCTGCATACTACGGGTGTCACACGGGCGGAGACGAGGAGGGTCAGTGGAACAGCCCGACCACGACGCGGACTTGGACCTGGCTGTGGTGCTCCATGCGCTGGGGGATCCGGTTCGGTTGGCACTGGTCCGCCGAATGGCCGAGGACGGTGAGAGTGGGTGCAGCCCGGACGGCGTGGACGTGCCCAGATCGACGCTGTCCAATCATTGGCGAATCCTGCGCGAAGCCGGGATCACCCAGACACGGCGGATGGGGAAGGCACGCCTGATGGCTCTGCGTCGCGCCGATCTCGACGCCCGTTTCCCGGGACTCCTCGCCGTCGTGCTGGCCGAAGGCAGGCGATGAGTGCCGTAGCCACATCGCCCGCCCTGCTGCCGGGTGGAAGGTGGTGCGGCATGCGCCGTATTCAGGTCGTCCAGCAGCAGTGCGCTGTTCGGTGCGGGCTCGGGTGGCGGCCAGACGGTAGGAGCCGGTGCCGGTCTCGATGATGGCGCCGTTGAAGGTGTGTCGGTGCTCCGCCAGGTCTTTCTGATGTTGTTGCTGGGCGCTGAGGAGCTTGTCGCGGGCCTCGTCGGCACGCCGCTGCGCTGCCCCGGCGTCGACGCGGGCCCGAGCGCACGAGGAAGACGGCCGTGGCCATGGTCGCCACCAGGATGACCGCCATGATGACGACGGCTGCTATTACCTGGTCCCTGCCCGCCGGGCGGTGACCAGGGTGCGCCGGCGGTCACGGACGGGCTGCTCTCCCTCGAGCCACCGCGCGCAGGAGGCGGCCCGGGCGGGGAGCGGCAGGCCGGCCATGAAGTGGGCGATGCCGGCGTAATGGGCGGAGTCGCCGCTCTGCGTCAGGGCAGGCAGCCGGTTGGCTGTCGGCTGCTGGGACACCCCTGAACGCGTCACCGGGCTGGCGCCGGGTGCCCGAGGACCGGGCCGCCCGGGTTCTCCTCGTACCAGCCGATGCGGTGA
This sequence comes from Streptomyces sp. NPDC049577, assembly GCF_040675635.1. NCBI lineage: Bacteria > Bacillati > Actinomycetota > Actinomycetes > Kitasatosporales > Streptomycetaceae > Streptomyces > Streptomyces sp. NPDC049577. Next base: position 83 of record NZ_JBFAPH010000200.1, on the reverse strand, counting down.
GCGGCGAGGAGTGCGAGGTCGACATCCTCAAGGAGACGATGTGGCGCCCGCCCCTGCAGAGCGAGTACGGGCCCGTCCTCGCG
>NZ_JBFAPH010000199.1:0-12069 GCF_040675635.1 Streptomyces sp. NPDC049577 | reverse complement strand
GGATGTCGTCGATGAGGTGCGACAGCGGGTCGTCACCATCGCTGATGACGGAGTTGTCGTTGCACTGCATCTCCTGGTTGGAGGACAGGATCGGGCCGCCGCGCCACCGGCGTCCGCGCCAGGGAGCTCGCCCACCGCGAGCTGTGGCGGCTGCCCATCGACGACCACCTGGTCGTCTTCGAGGCCCTGGAGGGCCGCGGCTACGCCGACAGCCCCCGCGCCGTCCACGAGGAACTCCTGCGCCGCGGACTGCCCCTGCGCGCCGTCTGGTCCTGCACCGGCGACCGCTCCTCCTACCCGCCCGGCACCGAACTCGTCGAACGCGGCAGCTGGGAGTACGCCAGGACGATCGCCCGCGCCCGCTACTGGGTGGACTCCCACGGGTTCCCCAGGCCCTACGCCAAACGGCCCGGCACCCGCTATCTGCAGACCTGGCACGGCCAGGCCCTCAAGCACATGGGCTTCGACGTGCCCGAACTCCGCCTCGCCACCCCCGAACGCCGGGCGGCGCACCAGGAGATGATCGCCCGCTGGGACGCACTGATCTGCCCCAGCGAGGAGTTCGAGCGCACCTTCGTCCGCGCCAACCGGTACACCGGCGAACTGCTGCGCACCGGGCTGCCCCGCAACGACGTCCTCGTCCGGTGGAACGACCCCGAGCAGCGCGACCGCGCCGCCGCCACCCGCGAGCGGCTGCAGATCCCCGACGGGCGCAAGGTCCTGCTCTACGCGCCCACCTTCCGGGACGGCGAGCGCGGCAGCGGCGCCTCCCTCCGCGCCGACCTGCCGGCACTCGTGCGAGCGGCCGGCGAGGAGTGGACGATCGTCGTCCGCCCGCACTACTACGAACGCTTCACCGTCGCCCGCGAGCTCGGCCATGCGGTGCGCGACGGCCGCCCCTTCGCCGACCTCAACGACCTGCTCCTCGCCTCCGACGCGCTCCTCACCGACTACTCGTCCGTGATGTTCGACTACACCAACCTCGGCAGACCCGTGCTGCTCTACGCGGACGACTACGAGGAGTACCGCACCGCCGTGCGCGGCACCTACTACGACCTCGCCGAGATCGCCCCCGGCCCGGTCCTGACCACCACCGGCGAACTGGTCGCCGCCCTGCGGGACCTCGACGCCGTCCGCGAGGAGTGGGCCGGCCCGTACGCGCGGTTCCAGGCCCGCTTCAACCCCTACGAGACCGGGCGCTCCGCCAAGGCCGTGGTCGACCTGTTCTTCGAAGGGGGTGCCCGGTGAGAGCCCGCAACCTCTTCCTCATCGGCATCGACGTCGACTCCATGGGCGGCTCCCAGCGCGTCCTGCACACCCTCGCGCAGGGCTTCGCCGAGCGGGGCCACCGCGTCGAGCTCATCGGCATCCGCCCCAGCCCGCGGCCGCACACCTTCCACGCCCGCCCCGCCTACCGGCACACCACCCTCTACACCGCGCCGGCCGCGCCCTCCCGGCGCGCCGCCTCCCTCACCGAGCGCCTCAGCCCGGCGCGGCTGCGCCAGGCCCGCGCCGAGCGGCTCCAGCGGGACCGGGCCCGGGCGCGGCTGGCCCGCCGCTTCGCCGCCGTGCCGGACGGCTGCGTCATCGCCGGCTCCCCCTGGGCGGTGGACTGGCTCGACACCGTGGAGCGTCCGCACCTGGCGACGATCGGACAGTTCCACGAGTCCTTCACCCAGGCCCGGCACACCGCCAACCTCCGGCTGATCCTGCGTCACTACCCCGGGCTGGCCAAGGCCGTCTTCCTCAGCGAGGCGGACGCGGCGGAGTTCCGCCGCCGGCGCCTGCCGAACACGGCCGTCATGCCGAACCCGCTCCCCTTCGACCCCGGTCCGCCCGCGCCCCTGCGGGCCCGGCGCGTGGGTGCGGTGGGCCGCCTGGAGCCGGTCAAACGCCTCGACCGGCTCGTCGACGCCTTCGCCGCCTGCGCGGCGGACCACCCTGCCTGGGAGCTGCACTTCATCGGCGACGGCCCGCTGGAACCGGAGCTCCGCGCGCAGGCCGTCCGCCTCGACATCGCCGACCGCGTCCGCTTCCACGGCACGGTCCGCGACGTCGCGGCGGCCTACCGCGACCTGTCCCTCCTCGCCCTGACGAGCGAGCGCGAGGGCCGGCCGATGGCCCTCGCCGAGGCGTCGGCGGTCGGGGTGCCGTGCGTGAGCTTCGACCTGTCGGGGGGCGTACGGGAGCTGGTGGCGCACGGGCGCACCGGGACGCTGGTCCCGCCGGGGGATGTGGAGGGGTTCGCGCGGGCGCTGGGGGAGTTGATGGGTGATGCGGGGGTGCGGGCGCGGTACGGGGCCGCTGCGCGGGAGCGGGTGGCGGGTCTGGCGCTGGATTCGGTCCTGGACCGGTGGGAGGAGCTGTTCGACGAGATCGACCGGTGAGGGGACCGGGGGCTCCGCCCCCGGGGCGTCAGCGCCGCAGGCGACGCCAGGCCACCCCCAGCGCCGCCCGGGGCCCCGCTGCCACGCGGACGGCCAGCGAGCCCGTCGCCGTCGCGTACGGATGGGCCAGCAGTACGCCGTGACGGCAGCTCGGCAGGACCGTGCGCCGCAGCCCTGGTCCCACGGCCCGTACTGCGGTCCGCAGGACGCCGCCCGTCGCGCAGTGCAGCCGCACCCGCACGTCCCACACCACGAGTCCGGGCCCGGCGAGCCGGGTGAGGGGAAGGCTCAGCCGCGTGGTCCATGCGGCCGGGCCGTCACCGGTCAGCGGCGCGGTGCGTTCCAGGCGCGCGCCCCCCTCCCGGGCGCGCAGTTCGACGGTCAGGGTGTGCGGCCGGGCGGCGGCGAGCCGCCCGTAGAGGTCGTGGACGCGGAAGAGGAGCTCCGCGCACGACGGCCGCGCCCGGGTGCGGGCCGACGCATCGACGGTGACCGGCAGCCGGTGCGTGGGCTTGGCGCCGGGCCCGGCCAGCCCGTCGAGGGGAACGGCCGGCAGGTCCCCGGCCCAGACGGGCCGGCCGGCCACCGCCGCGTACGGGGGCAGGAGCCGGGCGGGGCGCGCGGCCAGCTGGGCGAGGCGGTCGAGGTCGCGCGGGGTCCCGGAGGCGAGGATCACCCGGGCGATCCAGCGGGCCGGGGCGCGGGCGGCGGCCAGTTCGGCGTCGTCGTAGCCGGCCAGGGCGGCCCGGGCGACGCGCCACCAGGCGCGCCGGTGGAGCGGCCCGTGGGCGGGCAGCTCGCGGACGTACAGGCGCAGGTCGTGGTCGAGGAACTTCACGCGCGCGGCGCGGGCGAGCGGTTCGCTGCCCGCGGCGCGGTAGACCTCGACGCCGCGCTGGTGGGCGAGGACGCGCGCCTGCCAGTTGGCGACGCCGTCGCGGGAGAGGGAGAGCGAGGGCCGGGCGGCGCCGCGCCGTACATGCCAGACATAGACCGGGTCGGGGATCGTCGCGATGCGCGGCCGGGCGGCCAGGACGCGGGCGGTGAAGACGAAGTCCTCGTAGAGGAAGGGGCCTTCGGGGAAGACGATGCCGTGGCCGGTGAGGAAGGAGCGTGCGTAGAGCTTGTTGACGCACAGGGTGTCGTGCAGCAGCGCGGGACGGTCCTCCGGCGAGCGGTGGACGGCGGGTGCCAGATACAGGGCGGCCTGCCAGCGGACGTCGCGGCGGTGCGGCAGTTCGCGGCGCACGCACAGCCCGGCCGCCACCGGCACGTCGTGCCGCAGGGCGGCGCGCAGCAGCGCGTCGGCCGCGCCCGGGGGCAGCACGTCGTCGCTGTCCAGGAACATCACGTAGGGCGCCCGGGCCGCCCGGACGCCGTCGTTGCGGGGGGTGCCGCAGCCGCCGCTGTTGACCTCGCGGTGGATGACCCGGAGCCGGGGCTCGCGCGCGGCCAGTCGGTCGAGCAGCGCGCCCGTCCGGTCGGTGGACGCGTCGTCGACGGCGACGACCTCCGCGACGGCCGGCCCCTGGGCGAGTGCGGAGCGGACGGCGTCCTCGATGTGGGCGGCGTCGTTGTAGCCGATGACGACCACGCTCACCCGGCCGGCCAGGGCATCCGGGGCATCCGGGGCGCCGGCATCCGGGGTTCCGCTCGCGTTCACTGCCACGGAACACATTTTTATCCATCAAGTATGACCAACCAGGGCATTGTCGGGGCCGGGCGTGGCCGCCCGGTACGGGAGGGACGACGGACGGTGGGCGGAACGAAGACCGGGCTGACCGCACAGATGACCGCACGGCTGACCGCACGGCTGACCGGGCGGCTGACCGGGCGGGCGGGTGCGGTCGCCGTGCTCGCGCCCGCCGCCGTGATGCTCGGGCTCGGCCTGTGGGGTCTGGACCGGGGCACGATGTGGCGGGACGAGGGCGCCACCTTCCAGGTGGCCCGCCGCTCGGTGCCCGAGATCGTCCGCATGCTCGGCACCGTGGACGTCGTGCACGGCCTGTACTACCTGCTGATGCACGCCGTCCTGGCCGTGCGGGCCGACGAGCAGACGCTGCGGCTGCCGTCCGTCGCGGCCGCCGCCTGCACCGCCGCGCTGGTCGGCGCGCTCGGCTGCCGACTGGCCCGGCCCCGCGTGGGCCTGTGGGCCGGCCTGCTCTACGCGGCGACCCCGTTCGTCAGCCACTACGCGCAGGAGGGCCGCTCGTACGCGCTCGTCGCGGCGGGGGCCGCGCTGGCGACCTGGCTGCTGGTACGGGCCGTGGAGCACGGCGGCCGGGCGTGGTGGTGGACGGGCTACGGCGCGGTCGTCGCCGTCACCGCGCTGCTGCACGAGTTCGCGGTGCTGCTGCTCGCCGCGCACGGTCTGACGCTGCTCGTCTCCCGCGTGTCCTGGCGGGTCCTGCGCGGCTGGCTCTGCGCGGCCGTGGCCGCCTGCGCGGTGCTCGCCCCGCTCGTCCTGCTCTCGCGGCGGCAGAGCGAGCAGGTCTCCTGGATCCGCACGCCCCGCTACGAACAGGCCAAGGCCCTGCTGTACGCCTTCGCGGGGCCGCGCGACCTCGTGCTGGTCGGTGTGCTGCTGCTGAGCGCCGTGGCGGTGCTCGCGCCGCTGCCGCGCACGGGTCCGCTCCGGCTGAACGCGGTCGCCCTGCCGCTGGCGCTCGTACCGCCCGTCCTGCTGTACGCCGCCTCGCAGGAGCAGCCGCTGTTCCTCGACCGCTATCTGCTGTTCTGCCTCGCCGGGGTGCCGCTGCTGGCCGCCGCGGGGGCCGAGCGGCTGCTGGAGCCGCTGGCACGGCGGCGCGCGGTGACGGCTGCCGGGGCCCTGGCGGTGGCGGCGGCCTTCGTGTGGCAGCTGCCCCTCCAGGAGCGCGAGCGGCTGCCGGGCAGCCGGGGCGACGAGCCGGCCCGGGTGGCCGCCGCGGTCGGCCGTCTCGCGCGGCCGGGCGACGCGGTGCTGTTCCTGCCGCACTACGAGCGCCGGACAGCGCTCTTCTACCCGCGCGACTTCACCGGGCTGTACGACCTCACCCTGAAGCGCTCGGCCGCCGCCTCCGGCACCCTCTTCGGCGAGGACGTCGACGCGGCCGAGCTGCGGGCCCGGCTCGCCCGGCTGTCCGCGCGGGACCGCGTCTGGGTGGTGTGGGACACGAACACCGTCGGCACCCCCTGGTTCCGCGGGCAGCGTGCCGAGTCCGCCAAGACCGGCGCCCTCGACGAGCTCTACCGCGAGCGGTCCACGACGTATGTGCGCGGCGGGGCGGTGTCCCTCTACGTACGCCGGTGACCACCCCGCCGGCCGCTCACATCCGCCCGCTCACTTCAGGGCGCCCGACATGACGCCGTTGACGAACTGCCGCTGGAAGGCGAAGAAGACGGCCAGCGGCACGATCATCGACAGGAAGGCGCCCGAGGAGAGGATGTCCACGTTGTCGCCGAACTGCCGCACCTGCTGCTGCAGGGCGACGGTGATCGGCGGGTCGCCGCTGTCCGCGAAGATCAGGGCGACCAGCATGTCGTTCCACACCCACAGGAACTGGAAGATGGCCAGCGAGGCGATGGCCGGCCCGCCCAGCGGCAGCACCACCCGGGTGAACAGCCGCACCTCTCCCGCCCCGTCCAGCCGCGCGGCCTCCAGGAGTTCGCGCGGGATCTCCGCGAAGAAGTTCCGCAGCAGGAAGACCGCGAAGGGCAGCCCGAACGCCGTGTGGAAGAGGATGACGCCCACGGTCGTCTCGAAGATGCCCAGCGCGTTGAACAGCTTCGCCACCGGGATCAGCGCCACCTGCACGGGCACCACCAGCAGGCCCACGACCACCATGAACCACCAGTCCCGGCCCGGGAAGTCCAGCCAGGCGAAGGCGTAGCCGGCCAGTGCGCCGATCAGCACGACCAGCACCGTGGCCGGCACGGTGATCAGGGCGGTGGTCAGCAGCGAGTGGGTGACCTTGGCATTCCCGAACAGCGTGTCGTAGCTGGCGGTGGTCAGCTGGCCCGGGCGCGCGAAGACCCGCCACCAGCCGGACGCCGCGATGTCCGACCGGTCGCGCAGTGAGGACAGCAGCAGTCCGGCCGTCGGCATCAGCCAGAACAGCCCGACCACGACGAGGACGAGCCGCGTCAGACCGCCGCCCAGCCGGGCCGCCGCGCGGGCCGGCAGCGACTGCCGGGGCCGTACGGCCGTGGACACGGTGGAGGCGGGAGGGGTCGTCGCCGTCATCGCCGCCGCTCCTTCCTGACGCGCCGCAGGTTGGCGACCATCACCGGCGTGACGAGCACGAGCAGCAGGACCGCGATGGCGCTGCCCACGCCCTGGTTGACGTCCGTCCCGAAGGACGACTGGTACAGCTGGAGGGCCAGGACGTTCGCGTTCGCGAGGCTGGAGCCGGGCGCGATGATGTAGACGAGGTCGAAGATCTTCAACACGTTGATCATCAGGGTGACGAGCACGACGCCGAGCACCGGCGCGAGCAGCGGCACGGTCACCCTGCGGAAGACCTGCCACTCGTTGGCGCCGTCGACCCGCGCCGCCTCCAGCAGTTCGCGCGGCACCCCTGCCAGCCCGGCGGCGATGAGCACCATCGCGAAGCCCGCCCACATCCAGACGAACGCGCCGATGATGGCGGGCGTCACCAGGGACGGGCCCAGCCAGTCGACGCCGTTGTAGGGGGCGGCGAAGTTCGAGCCCGGCAGCCGGAGCACGGCCCCGTCGGCGGCCGGCGGCAGGGCGAACGTGCCGTCGGGCCCGGTGGTGGCCGTGGCGACCGTCCGGCCGTCCCTGACGGCCTCCACCCGTACGCCCGCGAGGCCCTTCTCGCCCCGGTCGATCGCGCCGGGCGACCCGCCGCCGCCCCGGGTGAAGTCCAGCCACACCGTGCCGGTCACCTGCCCGGCCGCCGGGCGCGCGGGAGCGGCGTCCTTCGCCCCGGCGACGTCCTCCGGTTTGACGGCCAGCAGCGGCATCAGGACCGGCGAACCCGGCCGCACGGCCGCCCCCGTCGCGTACGCACCGCCGCCGGCTTCCTCGAGGCCGGCGTTCGGCCGCGGGTGGGCCCCGGGGAAGGGCGCCGGCGCGGCGAACGTGTCGTGGACGCCGACCCAGACGGCGTTGGCCACGCCCCGGTCCGGGTTCTGCTCGTACACCAGCCGGAAGATGATCCCCGCCGCCAGCATCGAGATGGCCATCGGCATGAAGACGACCAGCTTGAACGCCGTGCCCCAGCGGACCCGCTCGGTCAGCACCGCGAAGATCAGCCCGAGCGCGGTGGCCACGGCCGGCGCGACGACGACCCAGATGACGTTGTTCTTCAGGGCCGTGCGGATCCGGTCGTCCGCGAACACCTCGTGGTAGTTGTCCGCGCCGACGAAGCCGTGCCCGGAGGCGTCGAAGAGGCTGCGGTAGACGGAGTAGCCGACGGGATACAGGACGAGGGCCCCCAGCAGGGCCAGGGCGGGCAGCAGGAAGCAGGCCGCGATCCACGGGCGGGTGCCCAGGACGCCCTTGCGCTTCCCGCCCGCGTGCGCGCGCACGGGTGGTACGGGACCGGGGGACGCGCCCGGCCCCGCCGTCGCGGTGGTCATGGCGGCGGGCCCGTCAGCTCTTGAACGCCTTGGCCGCGTCGGCCTCCAGCTTCTGCTGGGCGCCCGCCACGTCCGCCGGGTTCCGCAGGAAGTCCTGGAGGTCCTTCCACTCGCCCTGGCCCGGCTTGGCGCCGAACGCGGCCGGCGCCTGGTCGGACATGTCGAAGCGGAAGGAATCGCCCGCCGACACCAGCGCCTTGGCGATCGAACGCTGCACGTCGTCCGGGTAGACGGCGAGGTCGAGGTTCTTGTTGGGGGAGACGAACCCGCCCTGGCCGGCGGAGATCGCGGCCGCGTCGGTCGACGCCAGGAAGGTCAGCAGCGCCTGCGCCGCCTGCCCGTCCTTGAGCGCCACCGCGACGTCGCCGCCGGTCACGACGGGCGCCTTCGCGCCCACGGCCGGGAAGGGGAACACCTTGGCGTCCGTACCGATCTTCGCCTTCGCGCCGGTGATGGTGGCCGCCGAGAAGTCGCCCTCGAAGACCATCGCGGCCTTGGCCTTCTCGCCCCCGGAGAAGGTCTGCGTCACCGAGGTGGGGAACTGCGTCTGCAACGCGCCGTCGTTGCCGCCGGCCAGGAGTTCCTTCTTGCCGAAGAGCTGGCCGAGCGTGGTCAGCGCGTCCTTCACGGACGGGTCCGTCCACGGGATCGCGTGCTTGGCGAGCTGGTCGTACTTCTCCGGCCCGGCCTGGGAGAGGTAGATGTTCTCGAACCAGTCCGTCAGGGTCCAGCCGTCGGCGCCGCCGACGGACACCGGGGAGACACCGAAGTCGGCCACGGCCTGCGCGGTGCGCAGGAAGTCCGGCCAGGTCGCGGGCTCCTTGACGCCCGCGCCCTCGAAGATCCTGGTGTTGTACCAGACGAGGGACTTGTTGCTGGCCTTGAAGTACACGCCGTACTGCTTGCCGCCGGCCGAGCCGAGGTCCTGCCAGCCCTGGGCGTAGTTCTTGCCCAGCTGTGCCGTGACGTCGCCGCTGAGCGGTTTGAGCCAGCCCTTGGCGGCGAACTCGCGTAACGCGCCGGGCTGTTGCAGCAGTGCCACGTCCGGCGGGTCGCCGCCGGCCACCTTCGATCCGATGAACGCCGACATGTCGTCCCCGCTGGGCACGTACGACACCTCGGCGCCGGTGCGCTTGGCGAACTCGTCCAGCGTCTTGACGAAGTGCTTCTGCTCGGCACCCGTCCACACCGCGGTGACCTTGAGCTTCTGGCCGTTCAGCTTGGGGAGCCGGACCGTGTGGGGAATGACGTCCGACGTGCCGCTCGGCCTGCCGCCGGACGCGGAGTCCTTGTCGCCGCCGTCGCCGCCGTCGCCGCCGCCGCACCCGGCGACGAGGGCCAGGGTCCCCGCCACCGCCAGGGCCGGAAGGATTCGTATCGCTCGTGCACGCATGGCCGTACCTCCCCGTTACCGCACTTCCGTGCGACAGGTCTACGCCCGGGGAAGGGTGCCCGCAATACCGCGATCGGTGCCTACGGGCCTAACGTGACCAGGATGTGATCCTCAGCCCAGTGCCGGAGCCGTCTCCGCGCCCGCGGACTGCGCCGCGCGTTGCAGCGCGCTGGCCAGGAGTGCCAGGTCCGTCGGGCCGTTGCCGAGCTCGCGCACCGGCCGTCGCGTCGGCGGGTCGCCCATGCGCTGCCAGTCCAGCGCGACCACGGTCGGCCGCTGGGTGGCCGTCCGGGGGATGCGCCCGGTCACCCGGCCCGACTGGAACGGCGTCGACGCCGCGTCGTCGGGGCGGCGCAACTGGCCCCGGCCGGGCGACGGTTCACCCGCGCGCTGCCGGTCGCCGGGGCCGTCCGGCGACGGGGGCGCGATCTCCAGCGTCGCGCGCAGGCCCGCCCGCTCGACCGCGGCCGTGTCGGCCGTACGCTCCGGCCGGCCCGACGCGGCGACGAGGTGGACACCGAGCCGCTCGCCGTCGCGGGCGACGGCCTCCAGGGCGCGGACGACCGAGCCGGCCGCCGGCCGGCCCGTGCTGCCGAGGGCCGGGGCGACCAGCGCGTCGAAGTCGTCGACGAGGACGACGAGCCGGGGCAGTGCCGTCGCCGCCGTCCGGGACGGGCCGTCGCCGCGCTGCGCGCGCAGTTTCAGCGTGCCGCTCGGGGCGGACTCCAGGTCGCCCGCGCCGGCGGGCGCGTCCGGGCGGCGCTGCCCGACGATGCCGGGCGCGGATGCCACGGGTGGGGCGCTCTGCCGCTCGTGCCAGGCGGTGAAGTCCAGCGTGCCGAGCAGTTCCGCGCGCCGCTTCAGCTCCGAACCGAGCGCCTGCGCGAACTCCCGCATGCGCACCGGGTCGGAGGCCGCCAGATAGGTAGAGACGTGCGGCAGGTCCGTGCACACCCGCAGGCCCTCGCCGCGCTCCGCGCCGGCCCCGTCGACCAGGACCAGCGAGAGCCGGTCCGGCCGGTCGCCGGCCGCGAGCGACGCGGCCAGCGAGCGCAGCAGCTCCGTCTTGCCGGTGCCGGGGCCGCCCTCCACCAGCAGATGCGGCCCGTCCGCCGCCAGGTCCACGCTCAGCGGCCCGTGCGGGCCCGCGCCCAGGACCGCGACGGCCCGCCCGCCGGGCCGGGCGCCCCGGTCCGTGGCGGCGGCCCAGCGCGCCGTCAGTGACGCGGGCGTGGCCCGGGCCAGACCCAGCTCGTCCAGCAGCCGCGCGGTGCGCGGCAGCGCCGCCGCCACGCGCGCGCCCGCCTGACCGGCCGCCGCCTCCGACGGCCGCAGTGGCGCCAGCGCCCGCGCGAACCGTTCGGCCCACGCCCCCGACACGGCGTCCACGGCGGCCACGACCGTACCGCCCGGCCGCACGGGCAGCGGCACGCCCGGCGCCCGGTCGATGATCTGCACCACGGTCGCCACGTCGCCGCTCAGCAGCGCGAGCGTGCCGCAGTGCGCGAACCCCGGCGAGACGCTCTCCGCCGTCGCCACCGTCGCCGACACGGGCGACGACGGGGTCGTCGCCGGCGCGTCCGCCAGGGCGAGCACGTGGATACCGGCCGCCGGCCCGCCGACGGCGAGCTTGGCCACGGTCTCGCGCAGCCCGGCCGAACCGGGGTCGCCGTCCACGACGAGCACGGTGTACGGGCCCTCGTGGCGCGCGGCGGCCGCGGTGACGGCCTCCGGGGCGGCCTGGGCCCAGTTCGGGCCGAGCGGCCCGTGGTCCAGCCGGCGGGTCAGCTCCGCGGTCCGCGCCTCGGCCTGCTCCCGGTCGTACGCGAGCAGCAGCCGGCAGTCCTGCCCGTGCGCGGGCCGCACGTGCGGCAGCCAGCCGAGCCAGGACCACTCCGCGAGCCGCTCCTCCACCGGGCGCGTGCGGTCCGCGCTGATCAGCACGTACTCGAGCACGGTCGGCGGGTGCAGCGCCGCCGCCTGGGCGAGCACGGACCGTGCCAGACCGGCCAGCCGCGGCCGCGGCCCGGCCAGCCCCAGCGCTCCCGCCTGCCGCAGCCCGACCGTGACGGGCACGGACCGCAGGGGCCCCGCCCCGTCCGGTGCGGGCCGGTCGGCCGTGCCGAGCCGTACGGTCAGCAGATCCGGATGGCCGGCCCCCCGCTCCCACAGCCGGGGTCCGGGCCCCAGCGCGGTCAGCAGCACGCTCGCCGGGTCCGGCCAGCGCTCCCGGAGCGCGGCGGCGACCGCCGCCCGCTCCTCGAAGCCGCCCTCCTCGACGGTCTCCGCCTCGGCACCCCGCTGCCCACGCCCGGCGGCCAGCCGGCGCGCCCACGCTCCTATGCCCCGCAGCCGCGCGCCCTTGCCGGGCTCCTCCTCGTGCTCCGGGCCGAGAACGGGCTCGAACCGCCCGGCCCCGACGACCCGCCCGGTGGGCGCGGAGCCGCCCGCGCCCGGGCCGGGCCCGTCGTACGTGCGACTGTCCGGGCTGCCGGCCCGACCCGCATCGGCCGGGGCGTACGGCGCTGCGCGGCCGACGTGGGTCTCGCCTGTCGTGTAACGCGCGCGGCCGGCGGGTGACTCCGTGCTGTAGCGCGCTCCGGGGATGCCGTCACCCGGCCACGCGTGGCCGGCCGGACCGGGACCGCCGGACTCCGGCGCTCCGGCGCCCGTGCGCACCGCGGTGGCGGTGCGGTCGGCGGC
>NZ_JBFAPH010000198.1:0-12101 GCF_040675635.1 Streptomyces sp. NPDC049577 | reverse complement strand
GCGACGACGACCTGCACACCGGCCCTCCGGCGCCCCTGCGAGGCCGAGGTGTTCCCCGGAACACGGCGGGGCTCCGTCGCCCGGGCCTGGCGGCGTGCCCGGGTGCCGCCGGTCGTGCTCGCGGTGCGCGTACCTTCCGAGTCCTCGTCGGTCTCCCGGCGGCTCCGGCCGGCCGGTCTGGGGCGGGCGGTGGTGGAGCCGCGCCGGGGGGTGTCCTGGGTGTTCGGGGTCCTGGGGGCGCTGACCGGGGCGCGGTCCCGGCCCGCACCGGTTCTCGGCGGGTCGTGCGGCCGGGCGGCCGCCACGGCCGCGCCCGGGCCGACGATCACCGCGGCCCCGACCGCCGCCAGCAGGGCACCCCGCACGGCCCGGCGGGGCCGGGACGCCTCGCCGTCGGAGGATTCCGGCGGCTCGATCGACTCCTGGGCCTCTGGCGCCTCCAGCGCCTCTGGCGCCTCCAGCGCCCCGGGTATGTCCTCGCTCATCACCCTCTCCCCCTTTCCCGCTCGTTTCCGCCCCGACAGCTTCTCAATGCAGCGGACATTCCGCACGTTATCCGGTCATTATGCCATACAGGCGACACCCGGTGGTCAGAAGCACCCCTGCACGTCAGGTAGAGTTTTCTCTGTCAGCAGGCGCCGCTAGCTCAGTTGGTTAGAGCAGCTGACTCTTAATCAGCGGGTCCGGGGTTCGAGTCCCTGGCGGCGCACGCGAGACTCAGGGCTCCTCACCATCGGTGAGGGGCCCTGAGTCATTTGCCCGGACCCCTCCCGGAATCCTCCAGTCCCCTTCGGACGCCTTCCAGCCGTTCCGTCCGACTCGGACCACTTCCGCAACATTGTCCCGGTAACCACCTGGTTTCACCCTTGCGATCATGATGGGCGTTCCGCGATCCTGATCCGCACACAGCGGAAGCCCACCTCACCGCCTGGTCCGGTGACGTGGGTGGCGCCGGGGGGAGCCGGTGCCCACGCGCCCGCGCCGGTCGAGGGGGGTCGGCCCGGGCCCACGTACTGCGCACACGCAGTGAGCTTTGCGTGCGGGGGGATAGCCATGACGTCCACGCCTGCCGATGCCAGGCAGCAGCACGGCGCGCACGAACCGTCGACGACCACCCGGATCCGCGTGCCCGCGCCGGCCCGCTCCGGGGAGAGACTGCCCGCGGTGCCGCCCCGGCCCCGCGCCCGGCGGCCGCGGCCGCGCTACGACTACGAGCACTACAGCAGGCTCGCCGGCCCGCTGACCGAGCCCGGTCCGAACGCGCCGTACCGGGTGCGCTACAGAAGCCTCCTCGCCGAGGAGTCCCACCGCGTCCAGGCCGCCCTGCTGCTCGGGGCGGCCCCCGTCGTGTCGCTGGGACTGCTGCTGTGGCTGATGCAGCCTGCGCACTGGACCCAGCGGGACCACACCACACCGCTGATGCGGGTGCTGGACGCCGTGATGCTCGTGTCGATCGGCCTGATCGAACTGTTCCGCACCCTGAACGTCGCCTCGAACGCCCATGCCACCCTCGTGGCCCGCGACCCCGTTCCGGTCGTGCCCGAAAGCGGTACGCGCGTCGCGTTCCTCACCTCGTTCGTGCCCGGCAAGGAGCCGGTCGACATGGTCACCCGCACGCTGGCGGCGGCCGTCCGGGTGCGCCACCGCGGCCCGGTGCACGTATGGCTGCTGGACGAGGGCGACGACCCCGGGATCAAGGCCGTCTGCGCCCGGCTCGGGGTGCGCCACTTCAGCCGCAAGGGGGTCGAGAAGTGGAACCAGGAGAAGGGTCCCTTCCGGGCGAGAACCAAGCACGGGAATTACAACTCCTGGCTGGACGCCCATGGTGACGAGTACGACTACTTCGCCTCCGTCGACACCGACCACGTTCCGCTCCCCAACTTCCTGGAGCGAATGCTCGGTTACTTCCGTGACCCGGATATCGCTTTTGTCGTTGGACCTCAGGTGTACGGGAACTACGACGCGGCGGTCACCAAGGCCGCGGAGAGCCAGCAGTTCCTCTTCCACGCCCTCATCCAGCGCGCGGGAAACCGTTACGGCACGCCCATGTTCGTCGGCACCAACAACGTGGTGCGGATCAGCGCCCTGAAGGGCATCGGCGGGCTGTACGACTCGATCACCGAGGACATGGCGACCGGCTTCGAGCTGCACCGGCACCGCAATCCCGCGACCGGCCGGAAATGGCGCTCGGTCTACACCCCGGACGTCCTGGCCGTCGGCGAGGGCCCGAGCTCCTGGACGGACTTCTTCACCCAGCAGCTGCGCTGGTCCCGGGGCACTTACGAGACCATCATCAAGCAGTACTGGAAGGGGCCGTTCTCACTGCCGCCCGGGCCCTTCCTCAATTACACCCTGATGGTCATCTATTACCCGATGACCGCGGTGAACTGGATGCTCGGCGCGCTCAGTTGTGCCCTCTTCCTCGGACTCGGCGCCTCCGGCATCCAGATCGACTCCGAGGTCTGGATGATGCTCTACAGCGACGCGGCCGCCCTCCAGATCGGGCTGTACATCTGGAACCGCCGGCACAACGTCTCCCCGCACGAGCCCGAGGGCTCCGGCGGGCTGGCCGGCATGGTGATGTCCGCGCTCTCCGCCCCCGTCTACGCCCGCTCGTTCACGGACGCCGTGCTGCGCCGCAGGAGCAGGTTCGTGGTGACCCCGAAGGGCGATTCCGCCAGCCCGGACACCCTCTTCGGCACCTTCCGCATCCACCTCTTCTTCCTCCTGGTCTTCGGCGGATCCCTGGCGGCCTCGTTCGTCTGGGGCCACACGCACGCGGCGATGCGCACCTGGGCCGCGCTCGCCCTGGTCATCACGGTCGCCCCGATCGCGGCCTGGTGGTGGACCACCTACCACGTCGCGCAGCCGGAGGAGGCGTCCCGATGAGACTCCGCCCGAACCGCCGCGCCCGCCGCATGGCCCTCGGCGCGGCGGCCGTGACCGTGCTGGCCGGCATGAACGGCCCGGCGATCTGGGGATACGCCTCCGACCAGTACCACGACTACAAGATCAACCAGCCGGAGTACAAGGAGAAGAACGGCCACTGGGACGTGGTGGACGTCCCCCGGGAATACCGGATCAACACGATCCACGCCGCCCTGTTGCACACCGGAAAGGTGCTGCTGGTGGCCGGTTCGGGGAACAACGCCGCGAACTTCCGGGCCAAGTCCTTCCGCACGGTGCTGTGGGATCCGCGGAACAACACCTTCAAGAACATCCCCACGCCCAAGGACCTGTTCTGCGCCGGCCACACCCAGCTGCCCGACGGCAGCCTGCTGGTGGCAGGCGGGACCCAGCGCTACGAAAAGCTGGGCGGTGACGTCACCAAGGCCGGCGGGCTGATGGTCGTCCACAACGAGAATCCCGACAAACCGATGACCTTCCCGGCCGGAACCCGCTTCACCGGCCGGGGCAACGGCAAGACCTTCGAGTCCAAGGACGCCGTCCTCGTTCCCCGCGCCAAGAAGGAGACGAAGGACGACAGGGTCACGGTCACGGCCAGCACCGCCCGCGTCTACGTCGAGGCCCTGAAGAAGGGGCCGAAGTACGAGACCGGTACCACCGACAACTACCGCATCGAGGGTCTGAGCGGCAGCGACGCCGACAATTTCTACGGCATCGCGAACAAACTGTCCTTCGACAAGAAGGACTTCCAGGGCATCAAGGACGCCTTCGAATTCGACCCGGTGGCCGAGCGCTACATCCCGGTCGACCCGATGCAGGAGGCCCGCTGGTACCCGACGCTGACCACCCTTCAGGACGGCAAGGTCCTCTCCGTCTCCGGGCTCGACGAGATCGGCCAGGTCGTCCCGGGCAAGAACGAGGTCTACGACCCGAAGACCAAGAAGTGGACCTACCTGCCCCGGCAGCGCTTCTTCCCGACCTATCCGTCCCTCTTCCTCACCGACGGGGGGAAGATCTTCTACACCGGCTCCAACGCCGGCTACGGACCGGCCGACCAGGGCCGCACCCCGGGCCTGTGGGACCTGGAGAGCAACGACTTCACCGAGGTGCCCGGCATCAGCGACCCGGACACCCTGGAGACATCGATGTCCGTCCTGCTGCCCCCCGCCCAGCGGCAGCGGTACATGGTGCTCGGCGGCGGCGGGGTCGGCGAGGACCGCAAGTCCACCGCGAAGACGCGCATCGTCGACCTGCACGACCCCAAGCCGGCCTTCCACGACGGGCCCGAGCTCTACTCCAAGGTCCGCTACCCCAGCAGCGTCATCCTCCCGGACGACACGGTGCTCACCACCAACGGCTCGGGCGACTACCGGGGCCGGGGCGCCTCCAACGTCCTGCGGGCCGAGATCTACGACCCGGGCACCAACAAGCGGCGTTCCGTGGCCGATCCGCTGGTGGGCCGCAACTACCACTCCGGCGCGCTGCTGCTCCCCGACGGGCGCGTGATGACCTTCGGCTCCGACTCGCTCTTCGGCGACAAGGACAACACCCGGCCCGGCACCTTCCAGCAGCAGATCGACCTCTACACCCCGCCCTACCTCTTCCACGAGGGCCGCCCGGAGATCAGGGACCGCGGGCCGAGGACCGTCGAGCTCGGCGGGAAGACCGCCTACCGCGTCACCGGGCCCCGGCCCGTCACCAAGGCCCGGCTGATCCGGCCGGGTTCCTTCACCCACGTCACCAACATCGAGCAGCGCTCCATCGCACTGGACCTCGCCCGGGACGGCGACCGCACGACCGTCACCGTGCCGGACGACCCGTCGCTGGTGCCGCCCGGCTGGTACATGCTGGAGGTCGTCGACGACCGGGGCACGCCGTCCGAGGCGGTGTGGGTCAAGGTGCCGGTGAAGGAGTAACCCCCGGGCCGGGCGTCAACGGGCGTCAGCGCGCGTCAACGGGCTCAGCGCGCTTCAGTGGGCGTTGCGGGCCAGTTCCAGGGCGTACGTCTGCCACCACTGGCCCGCCTCCGGGCCACCCCTGCAGGAGCCGTCCGATTCGCCCGGCCGCTTGACCCACAGGAAGGCGTCGACCAGCCCGTCGCCGGTCCGGGTCGTGGGCGGCTCGCCCAGGGCCCGGCCGGCGGGGTTGCACCACGCCTTCTCGTGGTCCCCGCCGTCGGACAGCGGGCCGTTGCCGTTGCGGCTGGTGTCGATGACGAAGTGCTTGCCGCCCACCAGCGCCGACAGCCTGCGGCCGTACTCCTTGCTGTCCTCCGTGGTCTGGAAGTTGGAGACGTTGAGCGCGAACCCGTCGGCCCGGTCGATGCCGGCCCGCCGCAGCGGCTCGGCCATCCGGTCGGCGGGCATCACCCAGCTGGGGTTGCCCGCGTCCAGGTACACCTTCGTCCTGGGCAGCGCCTTGAGCTTGTCCACGGCCTCCTTGAGCAGGGCGTAGCGCTCCTCGTGGAACTGCGCCGGGGTGCAGCCGTCCTCCATGTGCGGCAGCGCGTCCGGCTCCAGGATCACCGTCGCGCTGCGGTCGCCGATGCCGCGCACCGCCTTGTCCAGCCACGCCCGGTAGCCGTCGCCGTCGGCGGCGCCGCCCTGGGAGTACTGGCCGCAGTCGCGGTGCGGGATGTTGTAGAGCACCAGCAGGGCGTCCCGGTCGGCCTTCGCGGCGGCCTCGGTGAAACCGCGCGTCTGGCCCTCGGGATCGTCCACGCTGATCCACTCGGCCACCGGCCGGCCGGCGATCTTCGCGAGCAGGTCGGCGCCCTGGGTGTCGCCGTCCCGGCGCAGCCGCGCCATCTGCTTGGCCGCGGTCCCCTCCGGGTTCACCCAGAACGGCGATTGCGCCTTGGGGAGCTGGCTGGGCAGATCGGCGGCGGAGAGGGTGTTCGGCGATTCCTTCCCGCCCGCATCGTCCGACGAGCAGCCGGCGAGGAGGAGCAGCACCCCCACCGCCGCGCCGGCACGGGCCAGGAGACCGCCCGGTGGAGCCGAGCCCCGGCGGGTGTGGCCGGAGTTGCTGCCGTACATCCACTCCCCCTCGGCCGTACTGCCTGGAAGATATGACCGGTCCTGCCCATGCTGGCACAGTCGTGCCCAGGGCCGGGGGGCGTCATGCCGCGACACGGTGGCCTTCGCCCTCTTGGACGACCCCCGTGGACGGCCGGGCGTGGGCGCGCGGGCGGACGGGGCGTCAGGCGCGTACGCCGGTGTGCTCCGGCGCCTCCGGCCGTACGCCCGTCAGATAGGCGGAGACGACGACGTTCGCGCTGTAGGCGTGCCGGGCGCGGTCGTAGTCGCCGCCGCAGGTGATCAGGCGGAGTTCGGCGCGGCCGCGCTCGTGCGGGCCGTAGACCCGGGCGGCGTCGAAGCGGTCCTTGGGGACGACCGTGACGTCCTCGACGGTGAACTCGGCGGTCGAGCCGTCGGCCCGGCCGACGGCGATGCTCTCACCCCGCCGGATCGTGCCCAGCCCGTGGAAGACGGCGGGGGCGCGCCGGGTGTCGACGTGCCCGACCAGCACGGCCGCTCCCCGGCTGCCGGGCGGCGGGCCGCCCCGGTACCAGCCCACGGCGCCGGGCCGGTCGTACGGGGGCGGGTCCACGGCGCCCTCCGGATTCAGCCCGCGCTCCTCGACCGGGGCGCTGACGCCCAGCGAGCCGATGGCCAGGCTGCGCGGGCGCGCGGGCGCGAGCGGCTCGCGCGCCGGCGGCAGGGCGTGCACGGGCGGGCGCCCGGCAGCCGCGACGTCGCCGGTGGCGGGCGTGACCGCGAGGGGCACCTCGGTGGCCTCGCGCCCCCACAGCCACAGGGCCACCAGCAGCACGGCCCAGGCCACCCCCGTCAGGAGGCGGCCGACGCCGGTGGTGCGGGGTTCGTCCGTGACGGCCATGACGGCGGGCGGCCCTCCCTCACCACTGCCGGGTCTGGCGCTCGCGCTGCGCGGCGTTGGTGCGGCGGCGGTACCAGATCAGCCCGGTGGCGATGGCGACCGCGGTGCCGCCGAGGACGAGGCCGGGCGTGCCGGGGCCCTCGGCGGTGGCCACGTGCTCGGCCGAGCCGCCGCCTCCGGCGGGGACGGGGGCGTACGGCGAGGCGTCGTCCTGCTCGTCACCGCCGGGGAGGCCGGAGGCGGCAGGGTCGCCGGGTTCGCCGGGGCGGCCGGGTTCGCCGGGGCGTCCGGGGCCGCCGGGGTCGGCGCGGTCGGCGGGCCCGCCGGCGTCGTCCACGACGGTGAGGCGGCCCCGCGTCCCGGTGCGGTATCCGTCGCAGGCGATCCGCACCGGGTAGGTGCCCGCGGGGATGTTCTCCCGGACGGTCGCCTCGGCCAGGTGGCCGCCGGCGCCCCGGGCGAGTCTGGCGTCGGTCACGAACGCCTCGGAGGCGGCCGTGGCCCGCTCGCCGGGGCAGCCGGAGACGCGCAGTCGCACCTCGGCGCCGGGCCGGGCGGTGACGGGGCTGAGCCCCACCGGCGTTCTCGGGGCAGGACCTTGCTCGGCGTACGCGGGCACGGCCGCGCAGGCGACGAGTACCGCCGCCGCGGCGCCGCGGAGAGCGATGCGCGCTGAATCCATGGTGAACCTCCCTTACCGGAAGGCTCACCCGGAGGGCCGGGGCTCCGCATCCGCTCCGTGCGCGGATTGCTCCATCAGGTGACAGCCGCCCCCGATCGGGCGCGGCCGGCGGCTCAGACGAGGTCGACGAGATCCGCGATCGAGTCGACGACCCGGGACGGCCGGAAGGGAAAACGGTCGATCTCCTCGGGCCGGGTCAGCCCCGTCAGCACGAGGAAGGTCTCCATCCCCGCCTCCAGCCCGGCGAGCACGTCGGTGTCCATACGGTCGCCGATCATCGCGCTGGTCTCGGAGTGGGCGCCGATCGCGTTGAGCCCGGCCCGCATCATCAGCGGGTTGGGCTTGCCCACGAAGTACGGCTCGCGCCCGGTCGCCTTGGTGATCAGCGCCGCCACGGACCCGGTGGCGGGCAGGGCGCCCTCGGCGGACGGGCCGACCTCGTCGGGGTTGGTCGCGATGAACCGGGCCCCGGCGTTGATCAGCCGGATCGCCTTGGTGAGCGCCTCGAAGCTGTACGTACGGGTCTCGCCGAGCACCACGTAGTCGGGCTCGGCGTCGGTCAGGACGTACCCGATGTCGTGCAGCGCGGTGGTCAGCCCGGCCTCGCCTATGACATAGGCGGTGCCGCCGGGCCGCTGGTCGTCCAGGAACTGGGCGGTGGCCAGGGCGGACGTCCAGATGTTGCCGACCGGCACGTCGAGCCCGATGCGGCGGAGACGGGCGTGCAGGTCACGGGCCGTGTAGATCGAGTTGTTGGTGAGGACGAGGAAGGGCTTGCCCGAGTCGCGCAGCCGCTTGATGAAGGTGTCGGCGCCGGGGACGGGGATCCCCTCGTGCATCAGCACACCGTCCATGTCGGTGAGCCAGGACTCGATCGGCTTGCGCTCTGCCACTACGGGACTCCCTGCCGGACGCGCCCACGAAACGGGCTCGGGTGTAACGCCGGGACGGCACCACTCGTGCGCCGCCCCGACGTGTTCAGCCTACGGCGCGTTCGGCGGATCCACGCTGGTGCGGTTCGGCGCTCGCCGGCCGGTGACGGGGCCACGTGCGGTGGCCGGATCCTGTCCGGCGGTCTCCACCGGGCCGCGGCCCGGCACGAACACCGCCGATCCGGCGCGTCGTGGCCGACCACCGTCGCGGCGGAAGAAAAACCGCCCGCCGCCCCGCCTACAAGCCACACCCCGGCCGGGACCGCCCGGCGGACCGGCGCCAGATCCGCGGCCCGGCACGAACACCGCCGATCCGGCGCGTCGTGGCCACCCGCCGTCGCGGCGGAAGAAAAAACCGCCCGCCGCCACGCCAGCCACACCCCCGGCCGGGACCGCCGACCGATCCTCGCCGGCGCCGCGGCCCGGCACGAACACCGCCCGTCCGGCACACCATGGCTGCCCCGCCACGACGGCGGGAGCGGAAATGTCCGCCGCGACGGCGGCCGGCCACCGCGGCGAGAGTCCGGCGGCATGAACGAGACCGCACCATGCTCGCCACCGTCGCGGCGGACGGAGCACTAGCCGCCGCGGTAGGCGCGCCGTAGCCGCCATGCCCCGAGGAGCAGGGCCGTGCCGGCCGCCAGCAGGGCTCCCGAGACCGCCACGACCGCCGGCAAGGCGCCCGTGTCGGCGAGCGCCGGGGCGCCGACCGGCGCCATCCGGCGCGGGTGCTCCGCGCTGCGGACCGGCGCGGGAGCGGGGGCCGCGCCCCCGCCGACGTCGAAGTGGTAGTCCTCGGACTCCCCCACCCACGCACCGTCGCGCCCCCGCCGCTGCACGGCGGTGACGTTGGCCGTGACCGGCCCTTCCGGCGCGTTCCGGGCGAAGCCGACCCGCATCCGCACGGTGACCGTGCCGTGCGCGGGCACGGTGAAGCCCGCGAAGCCGGGCGCACGACCGTCGAGCACGCCGACGTTCTCGGCCTCGTCCGTCCGTTCCAGGGACACCGGCCGCCAGCGGCCCGCGTCGGGGTCGTAGAAGTCCACATGCACATGCGCGGGCTGGAGCGCGCGCGCCCGGTCGGCGAGCACCGCGACTGGGTGGATGGCCCGGCACGCGGCCCCGGTGTCGTTCCGCAGCTCCAGCCGCCAGTCCCGCGGGGCACCCCCGCGCTCGTACGCCTCGGGCCCGCCGGTCAGCCGCGAGGTGATCGGGAAGTCGCGCCCGGCGGGCTCACCGCACTGCGGCTGGGGCGCGGCATCGGCGCGCGCCGGGGCCGCGCCGGCCGCCGTCGCCGCGATCGCGAGCAGGGCGGCGCCGACGGTGAGGGTCCGTCGTGCGGTACGGGACAGAGGCATCGCGGCACCTTCGCGGTGGGGACCGGGGGACGTCGGGGAACTTTCCTCGTCCGCACCGACCGCCTCGCGGTATGCGGCCGACCGGCCGTCAGTTCCCGCTCGATATGGGGATCGTCCGATCATCCGCACGGGTGGCGAGGCCGGCCCCCGGCCGCCGGAAGAGCCGGGCCAGGACGAGCTCGGCCGCCCCCTCGACGACCGTCCGCTCCCCGGCGGGCGTGACCTCGACCGGTACGGCCGCCCCGGTGCCCTCCCGCACCCCGGCCGCGTACGCCTCGGGGTCGGCCAGCACCGTGCGCCCGCCGAGCACGAGGTGGTCGACGTCCAGCAGCCGTACGAGATTCCCGGCGGCCACCCCGAGCAGCCGCGCGGCGCGCGCGGTGTCGCCTTCGGCGACCGCCCGCAGGCACAGCACCTCGACGCACCCCCGGTTGCCACAGGCGCACGGCGGCCCGTCCAGCTGCACCACCTGGTGCCCGAACTCGCCCGCGTTCGTACGGGCGCCCCGGTGCACGGCCCCGTCGAGGACGAGCCCGGCGCCGAGGCCGCTGCCCAGGTGGAGGTAGGCGAAGGAGCCGCCCGTGCGGGGCGCGGGCGCGGCGAGCCGGAGGGCGGCGGCGTTGGTGTCCTTGTCGAGGACGACGAGCCCCGGTTCCCCGCCGGCGGCCCGCAGTCGCGCCGCGAGCGCGTCCCGCAGCGGGAACCCCTCCCACTCCGGGAACCCGGTGACCCGGCCGAGCACGCCCCGGGCGTGGTCGAGCGGCCCGGGCGCCGTGACGCCCACGCCGAGCACCCGGCCCCCGGCCGACGGAAGCGCCCGGACCTCGGCCGTGACGGCGGAGAGCACCGCCTCCGCGCCCGCCCCCAGGTCCAGCGGTGCCGTCCGGGTCGCGACGGCGGTCCCGGCCAGGTCCACGACGGTGACCGTCATCGCGTCCCGGTCGAGCGCCACCCCCACGGCGTGTGCGGCGTCCCGCACGAGCCGCAGCGCCACCGCCGGCTTGCCACCCGTGGACGCCCGGCGCCCCGCCTCCGCCGCGAACCCCGCGTCCCGCAGCCGTGCGGCGATCTTGCTGACGGCCTGCGGGGTCAGCCCCGTCCCCGCCGCCAGCTCGGCACGGCTGAGACCGTGCTCGCCCGCGTCCCTGAGCAGGCCGAGGACGACGGCCGCGTTGTGATCACGCAGGGCGGCGAGGTTCGCTCCGGGGTTCTTCGTCTCCACGGGCCCATTCTCCGCTCCGTTTGCGCTTTCGCAACACTGTTGCCAAAGTGGCGGGCATGGACGCCACCGACGCCCCCCACGCCCCGTTCCGTGTCGGCCTCATCGGCTACGGCCTCGCGGGCTCCGTCTTCCACGCCCCGCTCGTCGCCGCGACCGACGGCCTCGTCCTCGACACGGTCGTCACGTCCAACCCCGGGCGCCGGGAGCAGGCCGCCGCCGAGCACCCCGGGGTCCGTACGGTCGAGGAGACGGACGAGCTGTTCGCCCGCGCCGGCGAACTGGACCTCGTCGTGATCGCCTCCCCCAACCGGACCCATGTGCCGCTGGCCCGCGCCGCCCTGGAGGCCGGGCTCGCGGTCGTCGTCGACAAGCCGCTCGCGGCCACCGCCGCCGAGGCCGAGGAGCTGGCCGCCCTCGCCGGGCGCCGGAACCTGCTGCTCAGCGCGTTCCAGAACCGCCGCTGGGACAACGACTTCCGCACCGTCGCCAAGCTGGTCGCCGACGGCGCGCTGGGCGACGTCCAGCGCTTCGAGTCCCGCTTCGAGCGCTGGCGCCCGAACCCCAAGGGCGGCTGGCGCGAGTCCGGCGACCCCGCCGACATCGGCGGCATCCTCTACGACCTGGGCAGCCACCTCGTCGACCAGGCCCTGGCCCTCTTCGGCCCCGTCACCACCGTCTACGCCGAGTCGGACGTGCGGCGCCGGGGCGCGGAGGCCGACGACGACACGTTCATCGCCCTCGCCCACGCGAACGGCGTCCGCTCCCACCTCTGGATGAGCGCGACGGCCGCCCAGCTCGGCCCCCGCTTCCGGGTCCTCGGCAGCGAGGCCGGCTATGTGAAGTACGGCCTCGACCCCCAGGAGGCCGCCCTCCGCGAGGGCCGCCGCCCCGGCACCACCGGCACGGAGTGGGGCGTCGAACCCCGCACCTCCTGGGGCCGCCTCGGCGCCGGCGAGTCCCCCCTGACCGGCGGCGGCGAACCGGTCCCCACGCTTCCGGGCGACTACCCTGCGTACTACGCGGCGATCGCGGAGTCCCTCCGCACGGGCGCCACCCCGCCGGTCACGGCGACGGAGGCCGCGGCGGCCCTGCGCGTCCTG
>NZ_JBFAPH010000197.1:0-12138 GCF_040675635.1 Streptomyces sp. NPDC049577 | reverse complement strand
GGTGGGGTACTCGCCACGCAGCGCCCCGGTCAGCGACAGGATGCGGTGGTCGGGTACGAACACGTCCTCGGCGACGAGGGTGTGGCTGCCGGTGCCGCGCATCCCCACGGTGTGCCAGGTGTCCTCGATCGTCAGCTCGGCCATCGGCACCAGCGCCACGCCCCGGTCCAGCTGCTCGCCGTCCGCGCCGGTGACCGGCGTGCCGAGGAGCGCCCACTGCGCGTGCAGGCAGCCGGACGCGAAGGGCCACCGCCCGGTGATGACCAGCCCCGCGCCTGCCGCCCGGCTCGTTCCGCCCGGCGTCAGGACGGAACACACCCGGGTGCCGGGACCCTCCCCGTACACCTCGCGCTGCGCCCGTTCCGGGAAGAGGCCGACGACCCAACCGCACACGTTGGCCAGGGCGATGAACCAGGCGGTGGAACCGCAGCCGCGGCCCAGTTCGGCGCTCACCTCCAGGAGCGTGCGGATGCTCGCCTGGTGGCCGCCGAACCGTTCGGGGACCGTGAGCGTGAACAGGCCGGCGTCGGCGAGGGATTCGACGTTCTCCTCGGCGATGTCCCGGTCCTCCTCGGTGCGGGCGGCGTTGCGACGCAGCAGCCCGACGAGTGCCGAGGCCCGTTCGATCAGCATCCTGCTGCTCGCGCTTGTCGTCATGACGATGTCCTCCATGCCGCGGTACCGGGACAGCGCGCTGCCGCGCGCCGCAGGGGGCAGCATGGTCGATCATGCGCGGGCCGGGAAGGGGAATCCGCTCCCCGAGGCGCTACGCGCGGCGGCCCCAGGCGGAGATCATCGGGGAGGTGGCGAGGTCGAGACGGCCGGAGGCGATGTTCGCCAGGTGGCGATCGATCTCCTCGTCGGTCGCCAGCCCCGCCGCGACCAGTTCGCCGCGCACGTGCCGGACCGTCGCCGCCTCCAGGACGGCGCAGGCCGGCGCGGTGATGGGGAAGTACGCGTCCGCGCCGACGTCGGTGAGCCCCGTCTCCCGCAGCAACCGGGGCAGTTTGCGGCCGTAGGCCAGGTCGGCGCCGCGGCCCGCCAGCAGCGAACGGAAGCCGGCCCGCAGCCTGTTGGCCAGCTCCTGCTCGGGACCGTACTCGTCCAGGCAGATCAACGGCTGCAACGCCGGGTCGGCGTCCTCCACCAGCAGCCATCCGCCCGGCCGCAGCGACTCTGCCATCGCGCGCAGGGCCCGCTCCCGGTCGGCCACGTGCACCAGCACCAACCGGGCGTGGACGAGGTCGAAGCCGTCCCCCGGCGGAGCGTCGCGGCCGACGTCGTGGCGCAGCACCTCGACGACACCTCCCGCGGCCGGACCGGCCCAGGAGATGTCGATGTCGGTGGCCACGACCCGGCCGCCCGGCCCGACCCGGTCGGCCAGCCGGCCCACCACCGAGGTGCCGCCGGCCCCGACCTCCCAGCACCGCCAGCCCGGGGCGATACCGAGCCGCTCGATGTGCCGGAAGGTCGACGGGTCGAACAGCTCGCCGAGCGCGTCGAATCGGGTGCCCGCCTCGGACCGCTCGTTGTCCAGGAGGTAGCGGCCGTCGTCGGAGGAAGCCGGTGCGGAAGGCGTCATGACGCGATTCTCACACCCGAGGGGGACACGCCTCGTCAGGAAGGCCCGGGTGCCGGCCGACGGCGGGCTCGTTTCACCTCGTGGTGCAGGGCCCAGGCGTCTCCGACCGGCCCGATGTGGCCGAGCTTGTCGGGGTTGACCACCGAGCGGATGGTCTGGATCCGCCCGTCGAGCACATCGAGGACCAGGGTGTGGGTCACCCTGCCGTCCCGGTCGCGGAAGACCGCCCCGGGCTGGCCGTTGACCTCGTGGGGCTCGCACGACACGTCGATCCGGACCAGCCAGGGATAGTACGCGCCCAGTACCCGGGCCACCTTCTCCGCGCCCACGACGGCGTTGGCCAGCTGCGGGGCCTTGCCGCCGCCGTCCCCGACCAACTGCACGTCGGCGGCCAGCAGTTCCCGCAACCCGCCCACGTCACCGTCCTTCAGCGCGTCGAAGAACCGCGTCGCCAGCTCCTGCCGCTCCCGCCGGTCCGCCGCGAACCGCGGCCGCCCGGCCTCCATGTGCCGGCGTGCCCGCACCAGCAGCTGCCGGCACGCCGCCTCCGAGCGCCCCACCGCCGCGGCCACCTCGTCGAACCCGAAGCCGAACACCTCCCGGAGCACGAACACCGCCCGCTCCAGCGGGCTGAGCCGCTCCAGCAGCAGCAACGCCGCCATCGACACGGAGTCGGCCAGTTCCACCGACCGCACCGGATCATCGTACGGATCGCTCAGCAGCGGCTCGGGGAACCACGGGCCCACGTACTCCTCCCGCCGCACCCGCGCGGAGCGCAGCACGTCGATCGAGATCCGGGTGACCGCGGTCGACAGGAAGGCCTTGACCGACGTGGGCCGGGTGGCCGAGCCGTCGAAGCGCAGCCACGTCTCCTGGACCGCGTCCTCGGCCTCTCCCACACTGCCCAGAATCCGGTACGCGATCGAGAACAGCAGCGGCCGCAGCTCCTCGAACTCCTCGGCCTTGCTCACGCCGGACATCCCTTCTCCTCACCCGTGCCCGTGGTGGTCAGTGGAACTGCCCGGCCACGTAGTCGCCCGCCGGCTGCCGGGTGACGACGTTCAGCCGGTTCACCATGTTCATGAAGGAGACCAGCATCACCAGGGCGGTGAGCTGCTCCCCGTCGTAGTGCTCGGCGGCGCGTGCCCACACCTCGTCGCCGACCCCGCCGGCCGCGTCCGCGACCCGGGTCCCCTCCTCCGCCAGCTCCAGCGCGGCGCGCTCGGCCTCGGTGAAGACCGTGGCCTCCCGCCACGCCGCGACCAGGTGCAGCCGCACCGCGCTCTCGCCGGCGGCGGTGGCCTCCTTGGTGTGCATGTCGATGCAGACGGCACAGCCGTTGATCTGGCTCACGCGCAGCGCCACCAGCTCCTGCGTCGCGGCCGGGAGCGGCGACGCCTTGATCGCCTTGCCGGCCGACATGAGGTGCTTGAAGGCCTTGCCGGCGGTCGGGTCGGCGAAGAAGTCCAGTCGTGCGTCCATGATGTGTTCCTCCGTGGTCCGTCTCAGCAGCCGTCAGTGGCCGTCAGTGGCCACACCCCTTCAGACGGGGCAGGCGGGTCCTCTGTGACATGGCCGGATGTGACCCGCGTCTCCGCGCCGGCGGCCAGTACTCCGGTGCGACTTCGCGATCTACGCGCTGGTGGGGGCGGAGAGCCGCTGCCGGTAATGGCTGCGACGTGCCGAAGCTTCCAGGAACGCGTCGCGTCGGTGCGGCGTTGCTCCGTTGGCTGTTACGGCCTCGGTACTGGTGGACTCGCGTATTCAACTGTCACGAGTACTGCTGCCCAAGCGTCGTTGCAGTCACTTCGGGTGATGGGGGCGTCGCAGAGGCGTGGTCTGTGCCAGCAGCAACTCGCGGTCCGGCCGTCGATGGCTAATCTGCTCTCATGCCGGAGAAGGTGCCCTAAGCGATCCCCTCCCTCGTCCTGATCAAGCGAGCCGACCGGGAAGTCGAGCACTTCCTGCTCGACGTGCTGCCGGAGGACTTCGACCGGCTTGAGGACATCGCCGGCGAGGCTCTGCTCACCTTCACGCGCTGGGCCTTGATGCAGATTCCGCTGAGTCCCCTTCCGGCGGAGTAGCAGGTTCAGTCGGCTGACCGCAGCTTCCGGTACTGCTCCGTGGCGTCCAGCCTGGTGGTGACCTCCAGTGGCCATCAGGTGAGTTTGGCGGCCACGGCGTCGAGGACCCAGTCCAGGCCGGTTGCGAAGGATGCCTCGGCGTCCACGTCCGTGCCGTCGTACACGGCCTTGGTCAGTGCCGGGAAGCGACCGGTGGCCAACATCCTTGTCAGATGCGGGCCGGAGGCGCGCTGCCAGTCGTGCTTCGACAGGCCCGTGGCTCGCTCAGCCCGCAGGTTCGCGATCTCGCGCCTGATCGCGCCGGTGAAGTAGGCGCTGACAGTCTCCACCGCGCGCAAGGCGGTGTCGATGTCGGTGAGGCTGTTCAGGGCGGCCAGCGTGGCCTCGCCCACGGCGAGGGCGTTCGGGCCCAGGGCCGGGCGGCTGCCAAGCAGGTCGGCCAGCCATTCGTGCCGGAGAGCGGCGTGTCTGGTGCGGTGGGCGAGGGTGCGCAGCGCCTCACGCCAGTCACCGGGCTGCTCCTGGGGGAGGATCTCGGCGTAGACCTCGTCCACCATGAGGTCGAACAGCTCCTGCTTGGTGGAGATGTATCCGTACAGCCGCATCGGGCCCGCGTTCAGCCGGGCGGCGACCTTGCGCAACGACACCTCGTCCAGCCCGCCCTCGTCGGCCAGCGCGATGGCGGCGGCAACGATCCGCTGCCGGTCGAGCGGTACGGGGCGAGTCGACGGCTCCGGCCGGTCCCACACACTCATGGTTCACACCGTTCTGCTGCGATACATCGTTTGAGGCAATACAGTGTATCGCCATGAGACAACGTATCGCTGTGGTCGGGAGTGGCCCTGGAGGCCTTACCTTCGCCCGTGTCCTGCACCGCCACGGCTACCCCGTCGCCGTCCTCGAACGCGATCCCGCCCCCGACGCCCGCCCTCCGGGCGGCACGCTGGACCTGCACGAGGGGCTGGGCCAGCTCGCGCTGGACAAGGCGGGGCTGCTGGCGGAGTTCCAGGCGCTGTCCCGCCCCGAGGGGCAGGCCATGCGCATCCTGGACGCGGACGGCACCGTCCTGCGCGACTGGCGACCCCGTCCAGATGACCGGGCCAATCCCGAGATCGACCGCGGGCAACTCCGTGACCTGCTGCTCGGCCCTCTCGACGTCCGGTGGGGGCGGAGTGTGACGCAGGTGGTGCCGGGGACCCGGGAGGGTGTAGTAGTCCGTTTCGCGGACGGGCGACAGGAGACGTTCGACCTCGTGGTCGGCGCGGACGGCGCCTGGTCCCGGACACGCCCGGCAGTCTCGTCGGTGACACCGCACTACAGCGGCGTCACCTATGTCGAAACCTCCCTCGACGACGTCGACACCCGCCACCCCGACCTCGCCCGGCTGATCGGCGACGGTTCCATGGCCGTGTACGGGGTGAACCGAGCTCTCGTCGCCCAGCGCAACAGCGGCGGCCACGTCAAGGTGTACGCCCAGTTCCGCGCGCCGCTGGACTGGCACTCGGACCTGGACCCGGCCGACGTCGAAGCCGTGCGATCGAGCCTGCTGACGCTGTTCGACG
Source organism: Streptomyces sp. NPDC049577 (assembly GCF_040675635.1). NCBI lineage: Bacteria > Bacillati > Actinomycetota > Actinomycetes > Kitasatosporales > Streptomycetaceae > Streptomyces > Streptomyces sp. NPDC049577. The sequence goes on along the minus strand of NZ_JBFAPH010000197.1, from coordinate 6,910 downwards.
GCTGGGCCGCTCCCGTCCTCGACCTCCTCCACCACGCCACCGCTTTCACCCACCGCCCCCTCTACGTCCTGCCCGTGTCCCACACCTGGACCCACGTCCCCGGGGTGACGCTACTGGGCGACGCCGCCCATCTGATGCCCCCACTGGGGGCGGGCGCGAACCTCGCGATGCTGGAGGGCGCCGAACTCGCCGAGTCCATCGCCGCCGGCCCCGGAGATCTGGACGAGGCCGTCCGCGCCTTCGAGGAACAGATGTGGGCACGGGCCGGCAGGTGGGCGAAGATCACGACGGCCGGTCTGGAACGACTCGTGAGCCCGGACCCCGCCGAAGCTCTCGCCCTCTTCGACCAAGTCCAGCCATCCTGACTGCCAAGCGCGAGAGCACCAGCACCAACAGCTCGCCACGGCCTCACGGGACAGTACGGCACCACTACGGTCCCTTCCGGCGAAACCACCGTTGAACCGATACACGGACGCCTGCACCGAACGCAGGCCTCAGCCGGGCACCGCCCGCATCCGGTCCGATCCTTCTCGCGAGCCGGACAGCATCGCGCTGCCGCTGCGGGGAGTGAGGGCGTCAGTCCGCGTCGTCCTCGTCCTCATCCAGCTCGGGCGCTCCGGGTCGCGCAGTGGGCGCAGGGCGCCGGAGGCCGGGACGCCGGCGGTGAAGCTGTAGCGGCCGAGCAGGTTCAGATTGCGGTGCTTGAGCGGGGAGACAACGATCACGGCCAGGCTCCGTCGCAGTAAATCCGGTATTTACCGCGGCAGTTGTGAATACGTCTCCATTGATCGCACAACCGCCCGAATGTGGTTCTGCTGTGAGGGCTTGAGGGGAGGAGACTGTCGGTGCGCGACGCCGGTCAGTCCTGGCGCCGGCATGTTCGCCTGGGTCATGCCCCCAGGTCCTCCGTCACGGGCAGGCACTCGGTGAGCAGGTCGATGACGTCGCGCCAGGCTCGCTGCGCGTGCCGTGGGTGGTAGCCGACACCGGGGACCACGGGGTGGCCGACCGGCGGGTGGTGGAAGGCGTGCAAGGCGCCGCCATAGACCGCGAGGCGCCAGTCGACGCCCGCGGCCTGCATCTCAGCGGCGAACGCGTTTCGTTGCGCGGGCGGCATGATCGGGTCTTCCGATCCGACCCCGGCCCACACCGGGCAGCGGATGCGCGCTGCCTCGCCCGGTCGGCCCGTGGTAGTTGCGTTGACTGTCGCGATCGCGCGCAGGTTGACGCCGTCGCGCCCGAGTTCCAGCGCGATGGCGCCCCCGGTGCCGTAGCCGATGGCGGCGATCCGGTCGGGGTCGGTCCGCGGCTCGGTGCGCAACTCGTCGAGTGCCGCGTGGCCGATGCGCCGCATCCGGTCGGGATCAGCGAGCAGTGGCAAGCAACGGGCCAGCATCTCCTCGGGGTCACCCAAATAGCGCCCGCCGTGAAGGTCGAAGGCCAGCGCTACATATCCCAGCTCGGCGAGAGCATCGGCCCGGCGGCGCTCGACGTCGCTGAGCCCCATGCCCTCTGGCCCGAGCAGCACCGCGGGCCGGCGGTCGGCACCGGCCGGGAGCGCGAGGTGCCCGATCATCGTCAAACCGTCGGCCGGGTACTCGACCGTACGCGTTGTAATCGTCGTCATGAGACTGGACTGTAGTGATCGTCGAGCCCGGTCCGGCCGGTGTTCTGCCGCTGGCAGAACAGCGTAGGTGTCCCTCTGAAGCCGGCGGCGTCCAGTATCCGTGTCTCGTTCCGCCGTGTGCCGAAGGCGTACGCGGTCTTGAAGAGAGTCGCGTGGCGGAAAGCCGGCAGCCAGAGCTCGCCGCGTACCCCTGCTGAGCGCTACGGTCGCAGTCCACCCAGACGTCCGACGTGGCTGGTCAGCTGCATAGCCGCACATCACATCGGACGCGATGTGCATACCGTCGCCAGTTCGCATCCGATGCAATTGGCGGCGCTTGGAACAACGGAACAGCCGTTGGTGCTGAAAAGGCCGGCAATCCCATGCCCCTGTGGTTTGTTCCGGCATGGTCGAGGCGACGCCGCGCATGCTGCTGGCTGAGTCGCGGTCCACCTGTTTCAGCAGGCCATTGGCGCTGGCGACCATCGATGGGTTTCCTCGGCCCCATCAGGGCGACGGGGCCGCCGCTCATCCGGCGAGCCGGTCATCGGCTCGACCGGCGCCGACTCGGCACGCTGGCCGTGGCTGCGGTGGGGTTGATCTCCGGCGGGCGGTGGCGGGCGAGAGCGGTGGCGGTCATGGCGGTGACCGCCATCGCGGCGATGCCGACCAGCGCTGCGGTGGTGTAGGCGTGGTAGTCCGGGAAGAGATGACCGGTGTCGGTGCCGGCGGCCAGGACCAGGCCGCCTATCGCGCTGCCCAGGGAGTACCCGACGCTGCGGACGACGTAGTTGAAGCTCATCGCGCTCGACGTCTCGCTCTTGGGTGTGACGGCCAGGATGACGCCGGGCATCGCGGCTGAGAAGCCGCCGACGCCGAAGCCCAGCACGCCCATCGCGACGAGCAGTTCGGCCAGGTTCGACCGGGCCGCGGCGAACAGGACGAACCCGCCGCCGACGACGACGGCGCTGCCGGCCAGGAGAAAGGGTGCGTCGATCAGCGTCCGAACCCGGGGCGTGAGCTTGCCGGCGACGAACCCCAGCACCGAGAACGGGACGAGGACCAGCCCGGCCGCGAAGGTGGTCAGCCCGAAGCCGTAGCCGGCGCTGTGCGGCGTCTGCGCGTACCGCGTGATGAGCGTGAGCAGGAGGTACATGCCGCTCCCGCCGACGAACATGGCGATGTTCGCTCCGGCGACCGCCAGGTTCCGTACCGCCCGGACGCCGACCAGAGGCGCCTTGCTGCGCAGCTCGGAGGCAGTCCAGACGCACAGCAGGAGCACGGCGGCGACGGCGAGGATCACCGCCGCGGTGAGGTGACGGCTCCACAGGCTCCTCTGGCCGGCCAGGAACAGCACGAGGAACAGCCCGCCCGCCAGGACGAGCGCGCCCGCCACGTTCACGTGAGCGGAGCGGCCTTCGGGAGCCACGGGTATGGAACGCCACGCGGTGAGGAAGGCGACAGCGCTGACGAACAGACCGAATCCGTAGGCGGCTCGTACGCCGCCGATCTCGGCGAGCAGTGCGGTGAGCGGGTAGCCGACGCCGGCGCCGATGATCGAGACCACCGAGATCAGGGCGATCGTCGCCGTGCTGCGCTCCTCGGGAAGATGGTCCCGGGCCACGCCCATCATCAGCGCCGTCAGACCGAGCCCGACGCCTTGGGCCGCCCTGCCGATGAGCAGCCACGCGAACGGCAGCGGCAGCACGGTGAGCGCACTGCCGGCGACGACGATCGCCAGCGTGGCGAGGATCGCGGCCCGTCGGTGTGGGCCGGCTCCGAGCCGGCCCAGGACGGGCGTGGCGACGGCGCCGCTCAGCAGCGCGACGGTCAGCGTCCACTGCGCGCTGCCGAGCGAGACGTGGAACGTGGTCGCCACATTGGTGATCAGCGGCGTTCCGAGGCTGGCGACCACCGCCACGACCAGGGCGATGAACACAAGGGCGGGGACCAGCAGCCGCGCCTCGGAGCGCTCCAGGGTGCGCTCCGTCACCGCTCCGGCCCTTCTCGGTCCTGGCTTTCGAGCTCTGCCAGGTGCGCCAGCGCCGGAAGCGCCGCCACCAGGGCCTCGACCTCGTCGTCGGCGAGTTGGTCGATCAGCCGCGCGAACGCATCGACGCCCGCCTGGCGCCGCGTCTGAACGTACGACGCGCCGGCCTCGGTGAGGCACACCAGCGTGACCCGCTTGTCGGACGCGTCGCCCCTCCTCTCGACCAGTCCGGACTCCTCCAGCACCCGGACCAGGACGGTCATCGCGGGCTGGGTGACCCCCTCCATCACGGCCAGCTCGGTGATCCGTCGCGGGCCGGAACTGTGCAGGGTGGCCAGGGTGGCGGCGGACGTGATGCTCATGTCGCGCGGAAGGCGTCTCACAGCCCTGGTGGCCAGCCCGTAGAGGGCCGACCCGATCGCAGTGGAAGCGCCACGAGCGGCGTCTTGAGGGCTCATGCGGGAAGCATACAATATTTATATGAATGCTTTATGTATCTCTCGTTCCGAACGCGGCGCCCTCTCGCAGTGCCGTGGCCCGTGGTCGAGCATCCGGCAGAGGCGCTGGAGCCCGTGTCACACCAGTGCCGCGCCGCCGTCTATCGCGAGCGTGGTGCCGGTGACGTAGGCGTTGGACAAGACGAAGAGATAGGCCGCCGCGGCTTCCTCGGCAGTGCCGACACGCCGCGTGAGCAGCTCGGACCCGGCGCCCTGGAGGAAAGCCTCCGGGTCCGGGACGCTGCCGTCCCACAGCTCGGTGCGGATCACACCGGGCTGGATCACGTTGACGCGCAGAGGGGCGAGTTCGACGGCGAGTGCCCGGGAGAGGGCCTCGATGCCGCCGGTGATACCTGCCGTGAGCGCGGTTCCGGGCAGGGGGCGGATCGCCAGGACGCCGGAGCTGAAAGTGATCGAGCCGCCGTCGCGCAGTCGCGGTGCAGCGTACTTGGCGGAGAGGAACGCGCCCCAGAACCGGCGCTCGAAGACGGCCCTGGCCTCCTGCGGGGTGGTGTCGGCCAACGGCTTGATCAGCAGAGATTCGCCCGCGGTGTAGACGAGGTGGTCGAACTCCCCGACCTGCTCGAAGAACGCGGCGATGGCGTTGCCGTCGGCGACGTCCAGGCGGCGGCCTTCGGCCGGCTCGCCCAACCGCTTCGTCGCAGCGTCCACGCGGGCCTGATTGCTGGAGGCGACCACGACGTCCGCGCCGGCCGCCGCGGCCTGCTGGGCTACCGCGAAGCCGATGCCGGAGGTTCCACCGATGATCACGATCTTCTTGCCGGCCAGAGACATGGGATCCATTCCTTCGTCGATGCAGTGCCGGGGTTCGGCAACCGCCATGGCAAGAACGTACGCCTCCACATCGAGACGGTGAATGACTTGAAGTCTCGATTCCCTGTCAGACCGTCTCGCTGCGCAGGCACTAGAGTGACGCCATGGACATCCTGAGCGACACCCTCGAAGTCCTGCGCACGGGACGCCCGATGGTGACGCGCACCGACGCGCACGCCCCGTGGGCCCTGAAGTTCCAACCCATCTCAGGAGCCGGATTCCACGTGGTCGTGGAAGGACGCTGCCACCTGCTGCCACCGCACGGCCAACCGCTCGCGCTCGGCCCCGGCGACATCGTGTTCCTGCAGCGCGGCAGCGGACACACCCTGTGCGACGTGCCGGGCCGCGATCCGGTGGACTTCGTACCGGAGCGCGTGGACCGTTCCTCGCCGATCGGCCAGGTCACCGTGGACGGACCGGGGCCGCACACGGTGCTGGTGTGCGGCGCGTACGCGATCGACGTCGACCGCCCGCATCCGCTGTTCAGCGATCTACCGGAGGTCATCCACCTCCCCGCGGTTCCGGGCCGCCACCCGGTGCTGCGCTCGGCGGTCGATCAGCTGTGCGCCGAGTTCCACGCGCCGCAGCCGGGCTCGGACGCGGTCGTCACGGCGCTCATCGATCTGCTGCTGCTGTACATCCTCCGGTCGTGGTACGCCGAACTGCCGAAGGACCGGGCCCGAGGTTGGACGGCCGCGCTGACCGACCCGGCAGTCGCCCCGGCCCTGAAAGCGATCCACGACGATCCCGGCCATCCCTGGACCGTGGAGTCGCTGGGCACCCGCGCCGGACTGTCCCGCGCGACGTTCGCCCGCCGCTTCGCCTCGGTGGTCGGCGAGCCGCCGCTGACCTACCTGACCAACTGGCGGATGGCCACCGCGGCGCGGTTGCTGCACCGATCGCCGGCCCCGCTGAGCACCATCGCGCAGCGCACGGGGTACACGTCGGAGTTCGCCTTCGCCAAAGCCTTCAAACGACACTTCGGATCGCCGCCGGGGGCCTACCGCAAGCAGGTCAGGACGGCAGGCGACGAACCACGCGGAGAGAACTGACGGTGCGGACCAGGACATCGCCGCAGCGGTTGGGGAAGCGGTGGTCGCTGCCGACCCAGGCCTCCGGACGGCAGAGAGCCGGCGGGGAGCTTCCGCACGCCGTAGGAGGGCCGGCCCGCCCGCGCGGGACACCCGCGGGATCCCGCTCCCGCACGCCCGGGGCGCCAAGCTTCCGGCGGCCGCGTTCCGCGCCCACCATCAGGACAGATGCCCAAGAGGGGGGACCTCATGAAATCCAGGACGATACGCCACGCACCGGCGGTGGCCGCGATCACCGCCGGGCTGCTGTTCGCCGGCACGGCGGGGGCCGTCGCGGCCCCGTCGGACGATTCCCCGAGCGCGCCCAGCACCCCCACGAGCCAAGCGGACCCCAGCGACCCGGCGGCGGCCCACTGGGACAAGCGTGGCCACTACGACGACGAGAACTCCTGCCGTCAGGCCGGCAAGGACGGCCAGAGCCACGGCAAGTGGCACGAATACAAGTGCAAGCGCGAATACAGCCAGGACGACTACCACTACTACTGGTGGCTCTACACCCATTGACACCGGGGCGGTTCCGGCTTCGATCCCGTGCCCTCCGGGCGTCCGCCGCCCGGAGGGCCGCGACCGAGCACGTCAGCGGGCCGCAGGCAGGACGCGGCCCGAATCGAGGTCCGTCACTTCGACATGATGAAGTCCAGGGCCAAGCCGGAAGCAGTCGTCCAGTAGGTGACGAGCTGACCGTCGTCCGCATACAACGTGTCCACGGGCATGGGGACGTCGATCGGCTCGCTCACGTTGCCGCCCGGCTCGCTGCCCTGAAGGCTGAGGGCGATGCTCTTCACCTCGTAATCGTCCCGGGCGCCCCCACTGACGAGCAGAGCGGCGTACGCCTTCTCACCCGGAGCGATGGTGACGGGCACCCCCGGGTCCGGATCGCTGTCCTCGATCA
>NZ_JBFAPH010000196.1:0-12312 GCF_040675635.1 Streptomyces sp. NPDC049577 | reverse complement strand
CCTCAGCCGGGCCGGCAGCGTGGCGACGATCGACGGGACGATCCGCGCCGCCGTGGTGCCGATCCCGGACGGCCCGCTCAGCAGGGCCCGGGCCGTCGTGGAGGAATCGCCGTGGGCCGTCGCGCCGTTCATGTACCGGCTGGAGCGCAGGTGCCACTCGTGCCCGCCGGACTGCCAGTCCTGCAGCCCCTTGACATAGGCGAGGACGTCCGCGCGGGCGGCCGCGTCCAGGCCGTGCTCCGCGAAGAGCGGCTCCAGCTCGGTGAGGACGGTGTGCTCGAACTGCTGGAGCCGGGAGGTGAGCAGGTCGTTGACCGTGTCGGCCGCATGCTGGGTGTCGCAGCCGAGGAAGTGCTCGAGGACCAGGACGGCGTTGGCCAGCTCGCCCTCGCTCTCGGTCTCGCGCTGGTAGGAGAAGAGGTCGTTGCGCAGGTGGACGCCGTCGGCGAAGGTGTCCCTGAGCACCCGCATCGGCCGGCTCGCCGCCACGGCGGCGGGCACCTCCGCCCCGGCGGCGTGCTCCACGAGATGGGCGGACCAGGGGGCGCCGCCGACCTTGCGGCGCATCTCGATGTACTCGACGGGGTTGGCGATCCGGCCCTCGTTGATGTTGGAGAGCTCCCACAGGGACTCCTCCAGCAGATGCCGGGTGCTCTCCCGGAAGCGCCGCCGCCAGGCCGCCGAGCGCGCCGGGACGGTGCGGGCCCACAGGTCGGCGAGGCCCGCCTCCACCTGGTTGACCGGCTCCTCCACCGGGTCGTCGGGGCGCAACGGCATGAAGGCGGGCAGCCGGTCGAGGTAGGCCTTGGCGCCGGCGGTGTCCCCGGTGCGCTTGAAGAGGTCCAGGAAGTGGTCGTCGAAGAAGAACACCCACACGTACCAGTCGGTGACCAGGTCGAGCTCCGGGCCGGAGCAATCCGGGTGGGTGTACGCGCACAACAGGGCGTAGTCGTGGGCGTCGAGGTCCGCCTCGTCCCAGATGCCGGAGCCCTCGAGCATGCCCATCTCCCGGGCCCACGCCCTGGAGTGCCGGCGCGCGCCCTCCAGATGGGGATTCAGCCGCGCCGGGTAGGGCGTGTAGAAGCGGGGAAGCTCGAAGGGATCGGGCATCGCTGGGCCTTTCGCGCGGTCGCGCACGGGGTCGGGGACGGGCAGCGCCGAGGGCACGGTGTTCTCCCGGCACGCTAGGAGAACCGGCCGCGGCACATCGCTGCGAAAGTCGGCTTTCCCCTCAATATGGTGAATACCGGGGCCGATTCGATTAACGATCTCCTTCGCCGGGGGCGGGTGCGCGCGATGGTGTCGCGTCCGGATGTTGCCTTGTGTGCCGCCTCGTGGGGTCGGGATACTCGATCAAGGGCTTGGCATGAACGCGACGGAAATGCCTCGCGACTGAACGCCCGTACGCGTGCGTGCCGTTCCCCGTTCCCTCCATGTCCTCCGGGCCCGCGCGCGCCGGGTATCCCCCCCGGCGCCGGGCACACCCCCCTCACAGGAGGTCGGCGTGCAACGCCCCCGCATATCCCGACGGCGCGCGGCCCTGGCCGTCGCGGGATCCCTCGCCCTGGCCACGGCATCCCTCACCCTCCAGAGTGCCGACGCGGCCCCCGCCCCGCGACCGAACCATCTGACGGGCACTCAGGCCGCTGCACTCTCCCGGCAGATCGCCGCAGACCTCGCCACCGGCACGGCGGGCTCGTACTACGATGCCGCGGCGCGCAAGCTCGTCGTCGACGTCGTCGACCGGGCCACCGCCGCGCGGGTGCGCGCCGCAGGTGCCGAACCGCGCACCGTCCGGCACTCGGCGGCCGCACTGGAATCGGCCAGACGGACACTCGCCGCCGAGGCCGCCGTCCCGGGCACCGCCTGGTCGGTCGACCCCAGGACCAACAGGGTCGTGGTCACCGCGGACAGCACCGTCACCGGCGCCGGGAAGGAGAAGCTCGACGCCGTCGTCGCGCGCCTCGGTGACCGGGTCGCGGTCAAACGGACGGCCGGCCGGCTCCGGCCGCTCGTCGCCGGCGGCGACGCCATCTGGGGCAGCGGCGTCCGCTGCTCGCTCGGCTTCAACGTCACCAAGGGCGGCAAGCCGTACTTCCTCACCGCCGGCCACTGCGGCAACGCCTCCGCCGGCTGGTCCGCCTCACAGGGCGGCTCCCGCATCGGTACGACGGCCGGCTCGGTCTTCCCCGGACACGACTACGCCCTCGTGCGCTACACGTCCGGCACCTCCCACCCCAGCGCGGTCGACCTCTACGACGGCGGCCTGCAGGACATCACCCGCGCCGCCGAGGCCACCGTCGGCGAGCAGGTGCAGCGCAGCGGCAGCACGACCGGCGTCAACGGCGGCGAGGTGACCGGTCTGGACGCCACCGTCAACTACGAGGAGGGCACGGTCGAGGGCCTCATCGACACCACCGTCTGCGCCGAGCCCGGTGACAGCGGCGGCGCGCTCTTCGACGGCGACGCCGCGCTGGGCCTCACCTCCGGCGGCAGCGGCGACTGCTCCTCCGGCGGGGAAACGTTCTTCCAGCCGGTGCCCGACGCGCTCCGGGCGTTCGGCGCCCAGCTTCCCTGACCCACCGCACACGTCGGCCCCCCACGGCACAACGGCCCCCGGACCACCCGCACCACGGTCCGGGGGCCCCGCCCTCCCGACGACGGGATCCGCCCGTCCGGCCCGGGCAGCACCCGTCAGACGTAGTCCTCCAGCCGGGCCAGGGCGAAGCCCTGCCGGGTCGCCTTGCGCAGTACGAGCCGGAGCATGTCCGCCATCGTCCCGTGCCACTGCCGGGGCCCGTTGAAGTGCGTGAGGATGATGTCGCCGGGACGCAGCCTCCCGCCGTCGCGGAACGCCATCCGCCGCGGGAACGCCTCCTCGCTCCACAGCAGTACGGCCTGCGCGCCGCACTCCCGGGCGATGACGAGTGTGTCACGGTCGTAGTCGCCGTAGGGCGGCCGGAAGAGCCGCGGAGTCTCCCCGAACCGGCGCCGCATGACGTCCCGCTGACCGCAGATCTGCCGCTTCTGGTCCTCGGGGCCGAGCCGCGTCAGCTGCGGGTGCCGCAGCGTGTGGTTGTGCGCGGCGTGCCCCAGACCGTGCAGTTCGCGGAAGTAGCCGTAGTCGTCGCGGACCGCCGAGTCCGTGAGGAACATGCTGAAGGGCACGTCCAGTTCCCGGACCATGTCCGTGAACTCCTCGTCCTTCACGGTGCCGTCGTCGATGGTGAGGAAGACGACCTTGTCGGTGGTCGGCACCCGGGTGATCACGGGTATCAGCCCCGGGCCGCGCGAGAGCCGGCGCGGCGTGCCGAGGCGCGGCCTGACCGCCGGCGGCGGGGGAGGGACCCGCGGCGGCTGCTCCAGTCCCCACCGGCGTGCCGCGGCCGCCCGCTGCTCGGGAGCCGCCCGGGGCTTCGCCGCGTGCGGCTGTGCCATCGGAACGCGCTGCCGCCGCGGGCCGCTGCCCGGCGCCGGGGGCTCGGGGCCGGGCGTGGCGCAGGCGGTCGCCGCGAGGACCGCCAGCAGCACGGCCAGCAGCAGCCGGGCGGGTCGGCGCGGGGCCACGCCCGGCACCGACGGCGGCCGGGGGCGTATGCGGTCCATACCCGGATCCTGGCAGCGCCCGCCCGCCCCCGCCTCCCGGCACGTCCATCGGGGCCAACGCCCGGCCCGCCGACGGCGGATCGGCGCCCGGCGGCACGGGAAGCGGCCCGGGAAACACGCGGTGACCTTCGGAAACACGCTGGACACACCCGTTCGCCGCAGTGGCATCCTGGTGCCGTGAACCGACCCGAAATCCTCCTCACCTTCGCCCCTGAGCTGCGGATTTTCCTCGCCGCCGAGCGACGCCGCGAACGCCTGCCCGTGGTGACCGACGGCTCCTCCAGCCTCGGCCACGTCGTCGAGTCGCTCGGTGTCCCTCTCACCGAGATCGGCCGGCTGCTCGTCGACGGCCGTGAGGTGCCCGTCTCGCACGTGCCGGGCCCGGGCGAGAGCGTGGAGGCCGAGGCCGTCACCCGGCCGCAGTCCGTCCCCGGGGCGCCGCTGCGGTTCCTGCTGGACGTGCACCTGGGCACGCTCGCCCGCCGGTTGCGGCTGCTGGGCGTCGACGCCGCGTACGAGAGCGAGGACATCGGCGACGCCGCGCTGGCCGCCCTGTCGGCGGCCGAGCGCCGCGTCATGCTCTCCCGCGACCGCGGCCTGCTGCGGCGCCGCGAGATCTGGGCGGGGGCCTACGTCTACAGCGACCGCCCCGACGACCAGGTGCGCGACGTCCTCGGCCGCTTCGCCCCCGCGCTCGCCCCCTGGAGCCGCTGCACCGCCTGCAACGGGCCGCTCCGCGAGGCCGACAAGGACGCGGTGGCGTCCCTGCTGGAACACGGCACGCGGCGCACCTACGACGTCTTCGCCCAGTGCGCCGCCTGCGAGCGTGTGTACTGGCGCGGCGCTCACCACGCCCGCCTCCAGACGATCGTCGAGGACGCCGTGCGCGAGTTCGGGGCGGCGGGGACGGCCCCGGCGGTCTAGGGGGGCGCCCGGTGGGCGCCCGGCTGCGGCCGCCTACCCGCGCGTTCGCGTCCCAGTCGCCCGGGACGGGTGTTCACCTGAAGGTGTAGCAGGGCACGACGCGGCGTTGCGGGCGGTCTTCCGCATGCCCGATCCTTCGAAAGGGGGTACGGGCATGAGGCGTTGGCAGCGGTCCGGAAGCGGGTGGCGGTGGACGACGGTCGGCGTCGTCTGCCTCGGCCTGTTCCTGCTCGGCGTCGACGCGACGGCCCTCAATCTGGCCGTGCCCGGCCTCCAGCGCGGGCTCGGCGCGTCGATGGCCCAGACCCAGTGGGTGGTGGACGGGTACGCGCTGGTCCTGGGCGGCACCGTGCTGGCGGCCGGAGCCGTGACCGACCGGCTCGGGCGGCGGCGCTGCTTCCTGGCGGGGCTGGCCGTGTGCGGCGGCGCCTCCCTGGTGGGCGCGCTCTCCCGGGAGCCGGTCCAGGCCGTCGTGGCCCGCTGTGGCATGGGGGCGGGCGCGGCGCTGTTCACGCCGGCGGCCCTGGCCGTCGTCAGCAACGCCTTCGCCGAGGCCCGGCTGCGCCGCCGGGCCATCGGCCTGTGGGCGGCGACGGGCGGTCTGGGCGCCACGGCAGGGCCGATCGTCGGCGGCTGGCTCGTCGAACGCTTCTCCTTGCGCGCCGGTTTCTGGGTCAACGTCCCGGTCACCGCGCTGGTCGTCCTGCTCGCGGCGGTGCTGGTCGCCGAGCACCGCGACCCGCGTCCGCCGCGCGTTGACGTGCCGGGTGTGCTGCTGTCCGCGTCGGGTCTGTTCTGTGCCGTCTGGGCGCTCATCGAGACACCGGCGAGGGGCTGGTCCGGCGGGCTGGTGCCGGCCGCCTACGCGGGCGGCGCGGTGTTGCTGACCGCGTTCGTCGTGTGGGAGTCCCGGTGCGCGGAGCCCATGCTGCCGCCGTCCCTGGTGCGTCACGGCCGGGTGGGCGCGGGAGTGGCGGCGCTGTCGCTCGTCTCCTTCGCCGTCCTGGGCGCCGTGTTCGTGCTGACGCTCTATCTGCAGGGCGTGCTGGGCTGCTCGCCGCTCCAGGCGGGGCTGCGCGTGCTGCCGATGCCCGTGGCGCTGTCCGCCGGGGCGGCGGCGGCCGTCCCCGTCCTGGCGCGGTTCGGCGAGCGCGCTCCCGTCGTGGCGGGCCTCCTCGTGGTCACCGCGGCCTTCGCGGTGCTCTCCGGGGCGCGGGCCGGCTCCGGCTACGGCCGGGTGCTGGTCTTCGAGGCCGTGGCCGGGTTCGGCGCGGGCATGGTGGCGACCAGCGCCACCGACCTGGTCATGGGCGCCGTGCCGGCACATCGCGCGGGGCTGGGGTCCGCCGTCAACGACGCCACGCGCCAGGTCGGCGCGGCCATGGGCGTCGCCGTCCAGGGATCGGTCCTCGCCATGGTCTACAGCCCGCGGGTCGACGCCCTGCTGGCCGGCGTCCCGCTCCCGCCCCGCGCCGGCCCGCGGCACTCCCCCGTCTCCGTCGCGGCGTTCGACGGGCTCGCACCGGCCACGCGCGGCCTGGTGGCGCAAGCGGTCCGCACGGCCTTCGTGGACGGCCTCGTGCGCGCGGCGCTGGTGGCCGGCGCGGTCTGCCTGTGCGCCGCGGCCCTGGTCTGGCACCGGTTGTCTCCCGACGGGGAGCGGGGCCGGGAGCGTGGCCCGGAGCCGGGTGCGGATCCGAGCGCGGGGCGCCGCCCGGCGGGCGCGCGCGACGGGGCGCGCGTCGGCGAGGGGGCCGGCTCCGGCTCCCCCGGCTAGCGGCGGCCCGGCGGCCCTTCGCCGGGGGTGCGGCTCGGTGCGAACACCGCCGGTCCGGCACGCCGTGGCCGCCCGCTGGCGCGGCGAGGGTCTTGGTGGCCTCTGCGAGTGCCGGAGCCGGCGTGTTCGTCGTGTGGCCCGGCGCTGTCGCCGTGGAGGGTGAGGAACTGCCCGCCGCGACGGCGACGAGCCACCGTGGCGAGTGTCCGGCGGCATGCACGAGCGCCGCAGCCGGCGCGTTCCGCCGGACACTCCCTGGCCGCGTCCGCCGCACGGGCGGACCGCCCCGACGGGGACCGCCGGCCGGCCCCCGTCCCACGGCCGGGGCGTCAGCCCTCGGCCGCCGGCGTCTCGGCCGCCTCCTCCGCCGCCGCCCCCTCTTCGGCGGCCGCCTCCGCGGCCTCCTCCTCCGCGGCCGCCTCTTCCTCGGTCGGCGCCTCGGTCTGCGCCGCGACGACCTGGAGGACCGCCGCGTCGTCCTCGACGGCCAGCGAGGTGCCGCGCGGCAGCGGGATGTCCCCAGCACGCACGGTGTGACCGGCCTCCAGGCCCTCGATGGAGACCGTCACGCCCTCCGGGATGTGGGTCGCCTCCGCCTCCACGGGCAGGGCCCCGAGGATGTGCTCCAGCAGGTTGCCGCCGGGGGCGAGCTCGCCCTCCGTGTGGATCGGCACCTCCACGGTGACCTTCTCGCCCCTCTTGACGGCCAGAAAGTCCACGTGTACCAGGAAGCCGCGCAGCGCCTCGCGCTGCACGGCCTTGGGGATGACGAGTTCCTTCTTGCCCTCCACATCGAGGCTGATGAGGACGTTCGGAGTCTTCAGCGCCATCATGAGGGCGTGGCCGTCCAGGGCCACGTGCTTGGGATCGGCGCCGTGGCCGTAGACGACAGCGGGAACCTTGTTGTCGCGGCGGGTGCGACGAGCGGCGCCCTTGCCGAAATCGGTGCGCAGTACAGCCTTCAGTTTCACCTCGGCCATGGCCGGACTCCTCGTGTCGTACTGTCCAGTGGCCGTCACCGTATCCAGCCGGAACGCCCGTGACGTGCGCCGTTACTCCGTCCGGCCCAACGTGCCGCGGAGAATTACCTGACGTGGCGTCAGTCGGCGGTCGGAACGTCCCGCGACGGGCCCGCCGGGAGTGCCGAGGCCATCCTGCGGACCGCCTCGGTGAGCAGTTCCGGCGTGGTGGCAAGGGTCAGCCGGACGTGTCCGGCGCCGCCCGTGCCGAAGGCCGTGCCCTCGGCCGGCGCGACCCGCCCGCGGGCGAGGAAGGCGGCGGCGGGCTCGTCGCCCAGGCCCAGGCCCCGGCAGTCCAGCCAGGCGAGATACGTGCCCTCGGGCTGCCGGCAGCGCACGCCGGGCAGGTGCCGGTCCAGCAGGCCGGCGAACAGCCGGCGGTTCTCGTCCAGGCCGGCCAGCAACGCGTCGAGCCAGTCGCCGCCGTGCCGCAGGGCGGCGACGTGCGCAATGACGCCCAGATGGCTCGCACCGTGGCTCGCCTCGACCGGCATCCGCGCCAGGTCCCGCGCCGCGTCCGCGCCGGCCACCGCCACGGCCGCCTTCACACCCGCCAGGTTCCACGCCTTGGACGCCGACAGCAACGAGAAGGCGCCACCCGTGCCCGCGACGGACAGATACGGCACATGCTCGGCGCCGGGCAGCACGAGCGGCGCGTGGATCTCGTCGGCGACCACCCGTACGCCGTGCCGCTCGGCCAGTTCCGCCACCGCCGCCAGCTCGTCGCGGGTGTGCACCGTCCCGGTGGGGTTGTGCGGGCTGCACAGCAGGTACGCGGCGCGCCGCCCGCCCGCCGCCGCCTCGCGGAAGGCGGCCTCCAGGACGCCGTGATCGATGCGGTGGTCCGCGCCCAGCGGGGCCTCGACGATCCGGCGGTCCATGTGCGTGACGAAGGAGTAGAACGGCGGGTAGACCGGGGGATTGACCACGACGGCGTCACCCGGCCCGGTTATCAGCTTCAGCACCTCGACGATGCCCAGCATCACGTCGGGCACGAGCGCCGTGCGCCCGGGCGCCACCCCGTCCCAGCCCCACCGCTCGCGGGCGAAGACGTCGAGCGCCTCGGCGTAGCCCGTCCCGGACGCGTACCCGGTGTCGCCCCGGGCGACCGCCTCGGTCAGCGCCCGCGCCACGGGCTCGGCCAGCGGCACGTCCATCTCGGCGATCCACAGCGGCAGCACGTCGGGCTCGTGCACGCGCCACTTCGCACTCGTACGGAGGCGCAACTCGTCCGGGGACAGCGCGCGCAGCGGATCCGCCCCGGCCGGGCCGGTCCTGATCGGGCCAGTCTTGATCGGACCGGTCTCGATCGGACCGGTCGTGAACGACGGTGTCTTGTCAGGCGCATGGTCGGTCATGACGTCATTGTGCTGGGCGGAGCCCCGCCGCCCGGCAGTCTGTCCGGAATGCGGTCCGCTCCGCCCGTCCCGGTCGTCTCAGCCGCCGTGCCTGCCGTGCTTGTGCCCGCCGGGCATCAGCATCTCCGCCAGCTTCGCCTTCAGTCCCTGCCGGACCATGCCCACCCGGTCGGTGTCGCCCTTGACGATCGACGCCGCCGCGGCCTCGATCTGGTCCAGGGTGGCGTGCGGCGGGATCGGCGGCACGGCCGGGTCCGTGCGGAAGTCGATGACGAACGGCCGGTCGGCGGCCAGCGCCTGCCGCCAGGCGCCCTCGACATCCTTCGGGTTCTCCACCCGCACCCCGTCGATCCCGATCGACCGGGCGATCTCCGCGTACGGCACATCGGGGATCGACTGGGACGGCAGGAACTGCGGGGCGCCGGACATCGCCCGCATCTCCCACGTCACCTGGTTGAGGTCGTGATTGTTGAGCACCGCCACGATCAGCCGCGGGTCCTGCCACTCCCGCCAGTACTTGGCCGCCGTGATCAGCTCCGCCATGCCGTTCATCTGCATCGCGCCGTCCCCCACCAGCGCGATGGCCGGCCGGTCGGGACGGGCGAACTTGGCGCCGATCGCATACGGCACACCGGGCCCCATGGTCGCCAGCGTGCCCGACAGCGAGCCGCGCATCGACCCTCGCATCCGCAGGTGACGGGCGTACCAGTTGGCGGCCGAACCCGAGTCGGCCGTCAGCATCACATCGTCCGGCAGCAGCGGGTCCAGCGCGTGGGCGACGTACTCGGGGTTGATGGGGTCGGCCTCGACCGCGGCCCGCCGCTCCATCACCTCCCACCACCGCTTGGTGTTCTTCTCGATCTCCTGCCGCCAGGAACCGTGCTTCTTCTGCTTCAGCCGCGGCAGCAGCCGGATGAGCGTCTCCCGCGCGTCACCGACGAGATTGATCTCGAACGGATAGCGCAGCCCGACCATGAACGGATCGATGTCGATCTGCACCGCGCGCGCCTGCCCGTACTCCGGCAGGAACTGCGAGTAGGGGAAGTTCGAGCCGATGACCAGCAGCGTGTCGCACCCCTGCATCAGTTCGTACGAGGGGCGGGTGCCCAGCAGACCGATGGCACCGGTCACGTACGGCAGGTCGTCCGGCAGCGCGTCCTTGCCCAGCAGCGCCTTCGCGACGCCCGCCCCCAGCAGATCGGCGAGCCGCTCGACCTCGGCCCGCGCGCCGCGCGCGCCCTGCCCGATCAGGATCGCGACCTTCTCGCCCGCGTTGAGAAGCTCGGCGGCCTTGGTGATCTCCTCGTCCGCCGGCACCGGGGCGTAGGCGGACATACCCAGGCTGGACGGCACCATCTTGAACGCGTGCTGCGGCGGCGAGTAGTCCAGCTCCTGCACATCGGCCGGCACGATGAGGGCCGTGACCGTCCGCCGGGCCGCGGCGGTGCGCATCGCCCGGTCGAGGACGTTGGGCAGCTGCTCCGGGACCGTCACCATTTCGCAGAACTCCGAGGCGACGTCCTTGAACAGGCTCATCAGGTCGACTTCCTGCTGGTAGGAGCCGCCCATGGCACTGCGGTTGGTCTGACCGACGATCGCCACCACCGGCACGTGGTCGAGCTTCGCGTCGTACAGGCCGTTGAGCAGGTGGATGGCCCCGGGGCCCGACGTCGCCGCGCAGACACCCACCCGGCCGGAGAACTTGGCGTAGCCGACGGCTTCGAACGCCGCCATCTCCTCGTGCCGTGCCTGGATGAAGGTCGGCCGGTTGTCGGCCCGTCCCCAGGCGGCCAGCAGACCGTTGATCCCGTCACCCGGATAGGCGAAGACCTTGTCGACGTCCCACTCGCGCAGCCGTTGCAGGAGGTAATCGGAGACCTTCGTGGACATGCGTTTCCTTTCGCGGCGCGGGCCTTCCTCTACGGGTGACCGATCGCTCGCCGGGGAAACGCCGGGGGCCGGTGAAATCCACCGTACGGAGGCGCGGCCGGGTCACTTGCCGGAGCGCCGGGTGCCGTACCGGTGGCGCGCCCAGGTGGGCAGCGCGAACCAGCACAGCATGAACCACGTCACGAGCCCCGCCACCACCCACGGGACGGCCGCGTTGTGCATGGCCAGCCGCAGGATGAGCAGCAGCACCGACGTCACCGTCACCAGCAGCAGCACGACGCCCACCAGCGTCATCCGCGACGCCCAGGTCACCGTCTGCGGCTTGAGCCGCCAGCCGGTGACGATCCGGTGGAAGGCCACCGGCCCGATCAGCGCCCCCGTCGTCGCCGCGCCCAGCACCACCGTGACCACGTAGATGATGCGATCCGTGTCGCCCAGCTCGGCGAAGCGGGGCGTGAAGACGACGGTCAGCAGGAAGCCGAAGAGGATCTGCACCCCGGTCTGCGCGACCCGCACCTCCTGCAGCAGCTCGCTCCAGCGCCGGTCGGCACGCTCCTCCGGCGTCTCGTGCCGCGCGGCACGCCGCTCTTCCTCGGACGGTCGCTCCTGCATCCGGTCACTCCACGGTGATGTCCGGGCAATTGGGTGGGGGGCATGGGTGGTGCCGGGCCAGCCGGCTGCGAGGGAGGGCCGCTGCCGCTAGAGCGCGCGGTAGACGACCAGGGCCTCGTTCTCCTTGCTCAGCGTAAGCGCCTCCGGCGCCGGGGCCACCTCACCGTCGTAGGCCAGGTGTGTACCGGGCTCGATGCCGCTGATCCGCAGCCGCCGCACCCGGGCCGAGCCCAGAGCCGGCGACCGCCGCAGCACTCCGGTGAGGGCGGCCGAGAGCAGCCGGGTGCCGGCCAGCCGGCCGCCGTACAGCACGCGGACGTCCAGCACCCCGTCGGCCAGATCGTGCCGGCGTACGGGCGCCAGCCCCAGCCCCTGGTACGAGCAGTTGCCCACGAAGAGCATCCACAACTCCCGCTCCAGGCCGTTGATCCGCAGCCGCACCGGCCGCGCGGTGCGCAGCACGTGCACCGCGGCCAGCACACCGGCCGGCCAGGCACCGATCCGCCGCGCCCACCGCTCGCGGACGCGCACCAGCTCGGGATACGCCCCGATGCTGAAGGTGTTCAGGAACAGCCCCCGCTCCCCGAAGCGGGCCACGTCCACCGCCACCGCCTCGCCGGTCTCCACGGCCCGGAACGCGTCCGCGAGCGTCTCGATGCCCAGGTCGTACGCGAAGTGGTTGTACGTCCCACCGGGCAGTACGGCCAGCGGCACCCCGTGGCGGTGGGCGGCGGCCGCCGCCACGTTGACGGTGCCGTCCCCGCCCGACACCCCCAGGGCGCCCCCGAGCTCGCGCGCCCGCGCCGCCGCCGTCTCCAGGGCGGCCTCCAGCGTCATCCCCGGCGGCGTGCCCTCCGATTCCTCCGATCCCTCCGCGCCCTCGGCCGGCAGGCCGCACGCGACGACCTCGGCGTACGGGAACGCCGAACGGATCTCCTCCACCGGGTCCGCCCGCACCGCCGTCCGCTGGCCGGACCCGCTGTTGGCGACCACCACCAGGCCCTGACCGCCCGGCAGCTTCGGCGCGTCCGCTCGGAGATGGCGGCGTCGAAGCTGAGCGAGGCGAACTGCAGGACGCGGCTGCCGGGCCCCACGGCGTACGGCTCGATGCGGGCGCGCACGAGGT
>NZ_JBFAPH010000195.1:0-12480 GCF_040675635.1 Streptomyces sp. NPDC049577 | reverse complement strand
CAGCAGGCCATGAACGACTTCATCGACGGCCCGCGCGGCTCCGTCGAGGAGGCCGACTCCCTCCTCGCCGCCCTCTCCGCACGGCTCTCCGACCTCCTCGGCGAGCGCCGCCACGCCCTCCGCGCGGCCTGGCAGGAGGAGGGTGCCCAGCCGGAGACCGAACGCCTGCGGCTGGCCCTGCTGGACTACCGCCGGCTCGTGGAACGGCTGCTGACCCTCTGAGGGCCGACCGCCGGCTGCGCCCGGCCGCCGCGCCGGCGGTGGTCGAACCGGGCCGCAGTCCCGGCGAGGACACGCCGGACGGCGCTAGGCTGCCCCGCGAGCCCGCGGACGCGGGCGGAACGACGGCGGAACGAGCCGAGGGAGCCCGGGATGTGCCGCTTGTTCGGTCTCAGCAGCGCCCCGCGCCGTTCGCGCGCCACCTTCTGGCTGCTGGACGCGCCCGACAGCCTCCGCAACCAGAGTCACCGCGAGCCCGACGGCGTCGGCCTCGGACACTTCGAGGCCGACGGCACCCCGGTGGTGCACAAGGCACCGATCGCCGCCTACCGGGACCGCGACTTCGCCGAGCAGGCGCGCGACGTGGAGTCCACCACCTTCCTCGCCCACATCCGCTTCGCCTCCACCGGCAGCCTGGACCACCGCAACACCCACCCCTTCGAGCAGGACGGCCGGCTCTTCGCCCACAACGGCGTCATCGAGGGCCTGGAGGAACTCGACGCCCATCTCGGCGCAGACCGCTCCCTCGTCCAGGGCGAGACCGACTCCGAACGGTTCTTCGCCCTGATCACCCGTGAGACCCGCGCGCACGGCGGCGACCTCACCGCCGGCATCGCGCAGGCCACCCGCTGGATCGCCGCGCACCTGCCCGTCTACTCGCTCAACTTCGTCCTCACCACCCCCGAGGAGCTCTGGGCGCTCCGCTACCCCGACACCCACGAGCTGTACGAGCTGTGCCGCGCCGCCGGCGGTGACACCCGGCAGCGGCACCTGGATCACACCGGCACCGCGGGCCGGATGCGGATCCGCTCCCACGACCTCGCCGTCGCCCCCGCCGTCGTCGTCGCCAGCGAGCGCATGGACGACAACCCGCACTGGCGGCTGCTGGAACCCGGCGAGCTGCTGCACGTCGGCCCCCGCCGGCACGTCACCCGCCGGACCCTGCTCACCGACGAGCCCGCGCACCGGCTCACCCTCGCCGACCTGCGCCCCCAGGCCGCGGCCTCCCAGCACACCCTCTGAGCACCGGCGCCGCCTCCGTCCCGCTCGCCGTGACGGCACGTCGCTTCGCCCCGACCCGCTCCGAGTCGCACAAATATCCCTTTCTCGTGCAACCGTACGGTCCTGCGGATCATCTGTAGGGGTGTGGCGCGGACGCGGTCCGCCGCCGTACGGGTCTTGTCGCAAGGAGGTCACCCACGTGCACGTCGGATCGGGCCGTCGCACCGTCCTGCTGGTATCCGCTCTCCTGGGCTCACTGGCGCTCGGCGCCTGTACCGGCTGCTCGGGCGAGCAGAAGGCCGATGCCGGCCCGGAGGCGAGGATCACCGTCAGCCCCGGCGGCGGAGGGGATGTGGCGCTCGGCACGCCCATATCCGTCAAGGCCGACGGTGGACGGCTGACGTCGGTCGAGGTCAAGGACGACAAGGGCCGTACGGTTCCGGGCGAGTTGGCCGGCGACGGCGCTTCCTGGACGTCGCACGGCAAGGTCGGCCCGCACACCACCTACACCGTGCGCGGCACGGCGAAGGGCGGCAGGGACGGCAAGGGCAAGGAGTCCTCCGCCACGGCCACCTTCACCACCCGCGAGGCGCCCGAGGTCAACAAGCTCACCAACACCCCGGGCAACGGCGAGTCCGTGGGCACGGGCATGCCCGTCTCCATTCTCTTCGACCACCCGGTCGACAAGGGCAAGCGCGCCGAGATCGAGAAGTCCCTGAAGGTCACCTCGCAGCCGCGGGTGGAGGGGGCCTGGGGCTGGGTGAAGGACTACTCCGGCAAGGACAGGATCGACTGGCGCCCGAAGGAGCGCTGGCCCGCCGGGACAAAGGTCTCCGTCAAGGGCGCCCTGACCGGCGTCGACTCCGGCGAGGGCGGCTGGTTCGCCCGGGACTACGACTTCGGCTTCACCGTCGGGGCCGACCGCAGGGCCGTCATCGACGTCCCCGCCCATTCCCTGACGATGTACGAGGGCGAGCAGAAGGTCGGCACCATCATCGGTTCCGCCGGCTCGCCGGAGAACCCCACCCGCGGCGGCATCCACACGGTGCGCGGCAAGAACCCCGCGGAAACGATGGATTCGGCGACCATCGGGTTCGGCGACCAGTGGAAGCTCGACTCGCAGTGGGTGACCTATCTGACCGCCTCCGGCACCTTCCTGCACTCCGCGCCCTGGAACAAGTCCCTCGGCGTGGAGAACAACAGCCACGGCTGCTTCGGCATGACCACGGCCGACGCGAAGAAGGCCTACGACTTCCTGCCCATCGGCGCCACCGTCGAGGTCAAGAACACCAGCAGCACGGTCAAGACCGACGTCGGCAACGGTCTGGAGGTCTGGCAGGAGAGCTGGGACCAGTGGCGCAAGCGCAGCGCGCTCGGCTGACGGCCGGTCGGCACGCCGGATCGCCGGGCGGCCGGGGCCTCAGGGCCGGCGCCAGGAGTCGCTCTCCAGGTGCGAGCCGGCGTGCGGCCCCATCCGCAGCATGCCCCCGTCCACGCTCCACGAGGCGCCCGTGACGTAACTGGCGCCCGGCCCGCTGAGGAAGGCGATGACCGCGGCCACCTCGCGGGCGTCGCCGGGACGCCCGAGGGGGACGCCGGGGCGGCGCACGGTCAGTACGTCGACGTCCTCCTGCCCGGTCATCGGCGTGGCGATCTCGCCCGGGGCGACGGCGTTGACGGTGATGCCGTACTCGGCGAGCTCCAGCGCCATCACCTGGGTCAGCAGCCCGAGCCCGCCCTTGGCCGCGCAGTAGGGCGCCGCGCCCACCCGCGGCTGGTGCTCGTGCACGCTCGTGACGTTGACGATCCTGCCGCCGTCCCCCTGCCGGATCATCCGCTGGGCCGCTCGCTGCCCGCACACCAGCGGCCCGACGAGATCGACGTCGATCACCTCGCGCACGTCGTCGAGCTCCAGCTCCAGGAAGGGGACGGCCGTACCGACGCCGGCGTTGTTGACCAGTACGTCGACGCGGCCGAGTTCCTCGGCGAGCCGGTCGACGGCGTCGGCGGCCTCCGGCAGCACGGTGAGGTCCATCCGCTGGACCGCCGCCCGCCGGCCCGCGTCCCGCACCTCGGCGGCGGTGGCCTCCGCGCCCTCCCGGTCCTGGTGCCAGGTGATGCCGACGTCCAGGCCCTCCTGGGCCAGTCGCACGGCCGTGGCCCGGCCGATGCCCGAGTCCGCCCCGGTGACGACGGCCGCGCGTGTGGTTCCTGGCTGTCCGTTCACGTCCCGTCCTCCTCGTGCGTGGTGGACACGTGCGCGGTGGACACCCTGCGCGGTGGACAATGGGCGGTGACGCGGAAGGAGGCGGCAGACCGGTGGACACCGCGCGTGACCCGCTCGAACTGGTGGTGTTCGTCGGGCTCCAGGGCTCCGGCAAGTCCACCTTCTACGCCCGCGCCTACGCCGGCACCCACGCCCTCGTCAGCAAGGACCTCTTCCGCAACGCCCGCCACCGGCAGCGGCGGCAGATGCGGCTGATCGAGGAGGCGCTCGCCGACGACGTCTGTGTGGTCGTCGACAACACCAACCCCTCCCCGGCGGAGTGGGAGCCCCTCATCGCCGCCGGCCGGGCCCACGGCGCCCGCGTGGTGGCCTGCTGGTTCCCGCCGGACCCCGCGGGCTCCCTGGCCCGCAACGCGGCACGGCAGGGCCGCGAACGCGTCCCGGACGCCGGCGTGTACGCCACGCTCCGGCGGCTGCGCCGGCCCCGGCGGTCGGACGGCTTCGACGCCGTCCACGAGGTCCGCCTCGACGGCCACGGCGGATTCGAGGTACGCCCGGCGGACGACGAGGGCACACCGCCGGGGCGGTGACGGGCAGCCCCGGGCCCGCCCGTCTACCCGCCCCGCCGTGCGGAACGCCCGCGGTCGTCGCCGGTACGCCCGTCCCCGCGGCCCTGGGAAGCCTCCTGGGCCCGGACATTGGGCGTCATCGCGTCCGCCGCGTCGCCCTCGTGCTCCTGCCGGTTGCCCGGGCGGGTCTCGGCGTCCTCGAACTCGTCGAGGACTTCGTCCGCGGCCGTCTCGGCCTTCTTCCTGTCACTCATGGCGATACCTCCCGCGAGCCGGACCGGATGACGTACGGCCCGCCTTCCCGGAGGAAGGCGCGCCATGCCCGCAATCCGGTCACCGCCTCAGCCGCGGTACGACGGCCCGGCGTAGTCCCGGCGGACCGTGCACAGGCCCCAGATGACGAGCGCCCCGAGGGCTATGACCACGAGCGACCAGAGCGGGTAGTAGGGGATGGACAGGAAGTTGGCGAGAATCAGCAGCCCCGCCAGCACGATCGCGAGGACACGGGCCCACAGCGCGCCGCTGAACAGACCCATCGCCACGATGATCGACAGAATCCCGAGTATCAGATGGATCCAGCCCCAACTGGTCAGGTCGAATTTGAACACGTAGTTGGGCGTCGTGACGAAGACGCGGTCGTGCGTGATCCCCATGAGACCACGGAAGAAGTCGAGAATTCCCGTGATCATCAGAAACACGGCGGAGAAGAGGACGAGGCCGGTGGCCGCGGCCTGGCCCGCCCCCGATTGATGATGCGCGTGAGATGTGGACATGGCCTTGCCTCGATTCGCTGGGCAATTCCGACGGCCCTCTTACCCGCCCTTTCACGCCACAGGGGTCACGCGGGCCGCCCCTTTCCTATCCTCTCCTCATGGTGTTCCGGCCGCCGGAAGCTGTCCAGGCGAGCCGGACGGGGCGGAGAAAGTCCCTGCTGGCGCCGGGAAAAGCCGGGGAGAAGAGGAACGCCACCGGAAGGCGCCGGGGCGGCGATCCGGAGAAATGCGCCACGGTGGGTGACCGATGCCGGGCGGACGGTCATGACGGGTCCGGCCGGGAAGAAGCCGCCCGGGCGCGGGCGGCGGACACGCGCACGTGCTGACGGCCCGTCGGGCACAGCCCCTCCGCCCGTATCGCCGCGTATTGGGGTGCGACCCGAAGGCCGACGTGATAATCACTATGAGCCGGGGGCGGGGATGGCACGCCCTGTCACCACCACAGGGAGTCTCCCCATGGCACTCTTCCGCCGCCGTCCGCCCGCAGCGCGGGTGGACCCGGACCTCGGTGATCCGAGGATCGCCGCGCTCCGGGCCGCGGCCCTGGCGGGGGACTGGCCCGCGATGAGCGGGCAGTTGTCGGCCGTGGCCGACGGCGAGGACCTCTCGCAGGTGCTGCACGCCGCCGTCGCCGAGACCAACGGCGTCGAGCAGTGGATCCCCCAGGTGCTCGCCGCCGAGCCCGCCTCGTCGCTCGCGCCCCTCATATCCGGGGTCCGGCTCATCGGCTGGGGCTGGCAGGCCCGCACCGGTGCCCGGGCCTCCGAGGTCTCGCGCGAGCAGTTCCAGGTGTTCCACGAGCGGCTGCGCGTCGCGGAGGAGCGGCTGTACGAGGCGGCCGAGCGCCGCCCGGACTGCAGCGCCCCCTGGTACTTCCTCCAGATCAGCGGGCGCGGCCTGCAAGTCGGGCAGGAGCTCTCGCGGCGCCGCTTCGAGGCCGCCGTCCGGCGCAGCCCCGGGCATCTCGGCGCGCACCAGCAGCTGTTGCAGCAGCTGTGCCGCAAGTGGGGCGGCTCCCACGAGGCCATGCACGCCTTCGCCCGCGAGTCCATGCTCGCGGCCCCGGCCGGCAGCCCCCTCGGCGTCCTCGTCGCCATCGCGCACATCGAGGAGGCGCTCGACGCCCCTGAGCGCGACTTCTCCACCCATCTGCGCCAACCGGCCGTCGTCGCGCACCTGCACGAGGCCGCCGACCGGTCCGTCCGCCACCCCGGCGGAATGAGCCCCGCCGGAATCAACCCCGCCGTCCGGATCCAGGCGCTCAACACCTTCGCCATGGCGTTCGCGCTGGCGGGGGAGCGGGCGGCCGCCCGCCCGCTCTTCGAGGAGCTCGGCGGTGTCGTCACCAAGTCCCCCTGGATCTACCTCAGCGGTGACCCCGCCAAGGCGTACGCCGTCTGGCGTGCCAAGTCCGGCGCCTGATCCGGATCCCCTGTCACCACCCACCACTTCTCCGAAAGCGCTCCAGGTGTCCGATCCCCAGTCCGTCCACACCTTCCAGGTCGACCTCCGCGGCCTGGTGGACCTGCTGTCCCACCACCTCTACTCCAGCCCCCGCGTCTACCTCCGCGAGCTGCTGCAGAACGCCGTGGACGCGGTCACCGCCCGGCAGGCCGCCCAGCCCGGCGCCCCCGCCCGGATCACCGTGCACACCGGCGAGACGCTCTCCGTGACCGACACCGGCATCGGACTCTCCGAGGCCGACGTGCACACCTTCCTCGCGACCATCGGCCGCAGCTCCAAGCGCACCCGCGACGGCGCCCTGGACGGCGCCGGACTGGACGCGGCCCGCGGCGACTTCATCGGCCAGTTCGGCATCGGACTGCTCGCCTGCTTCGTCGTCGCCGACGAGATCACGGTCCTCAGCCGGTCCGCCGCCGACGACCGGGCCCCCACCGTGGAATGGCGGGGCCGCTCCGACGGCAGCTACACCATCCGCACCCTGCCGCCGTCCGCCCTGCCCGAACCGGGCACCACCGTGCGGCTCACACCCCGCGCGGACAGCGGCGAATGGACGAGCCCCGGCCAGGTCGTCGCCCTCGCCCGGCACTACGGCGGCATGCTGCGACACGAGGTGACCGTCGTCGACCCGCACGGCACCGCCGTCCGCGTCAACGAGGTGCCGCCGTGGGAGCTCCCGCACCCTTCCCCGCTCGCCCGCCGCGAGGCGCTGGCCCGGCACTGCGCCGACACCTTCGGCTTCACCCCGCTCGACACCATCGACCTCGACCTGCCGGTCGCGGGCCTGCGCGGCGTCGCCCACGTCCTGCCCACCGCCGTCAACCCCTCGCGGCGGGCCGGCCACCGGGTCCACCTCAAGGGCATGCTGCTCTCCGACCGGGCCCCCGAACTCCTCCCCGAGTGGGCCTTCTTCGTCCGCTGCGTCGTCGACACCACCAGCCTGCGCCCCACCGCCTCCCGGGAGGGCCTGTACGAGGACGAGACGCTCGCCGCGATCCGCGACGCCCTCGGCGCCCGCATCCGCGACTGGCTCACCGGGCTCGCCGCCAGCGACCCCGGCCTCCTGCACCGCTTCCTCGGCGTCCACCACCTGGCCGTCAAGGCACTCGCCCGCCACGACGACGAGCTGCTGCGCATGCTGCTGCCCTGGCTGCCGTTCGAGACGACCGACGGCAACGTCACGCTGGAGGAGTTCACCCGCACCCACGCCACCGTCCTCGTCACCCGCAGCGTCGAGGAGTTCCGCCAGGTCGCGCCCATCGCCGCCGCGGCCGGCCTGGGCGTGGTCAACGGCGGCTACACCTACGACCACGACCTCGTGCACCGGCTGCCCGAGATCCGCCCCGGGACGACCGTCACCGACCTCGACCCCGGCACGGTCACCGCGCACCTGGACCCCGCCGACCCCGCCGCCGAACTGTCGGCAGCGGCCTTCCTCGCCACCGCCCGCGAGGTCATCGGCCAGTACGACTGCGACGTCGTCCTGCGCAGCTTCCAGCCGGTCACCGCCCCCGCGCTGCTGCTCGACAACCGCGAGGCCCGGCAGGAGCGGAACCGGGCCGAGCTGGCCGGGCAGAGCGAGGGCCTGTGGGCCGACATCCTCGGCGCCCTGCGCAGCGAGGCCCCCCGCGCCCAGCTGGTGCTCAACCACCTCAACCCGCTGGTGCGCCGCGCCGCCACCATCACCGAACGCGGCCTGGCCGTCACCACCGCCGAAGCGCTCTACGGACAGGCGCTGCTGATGACCCGGCGCCCCCTGCGCGCGGCCGAGAGCGCCCTGCTCAACCGCGCCTTCATCGGCCTGCTCAACCACGCCATGCACGAACCCACGCACGACCGGCACGACCCCCGGCCGGGGAAGGACGCGTAATGCTGGAGACCCCCGAGGCTGTCTTCGAAGCGCTCCGCGAGAACCACGAACGCCCCTACGGCCGCCACCGCACCCTGGTCGCCGAGGAACTCGTCGAAGCGGCCGGACAGTTCGAGGAGAACGACCTCCTCGTCACCGCCCTCCTCGAACTGATGGAGGCCTACGAGTTCACCGGCGACAACCGCAACTCGCCCGTGGTGTTCGCCCGCGTCCTCACCCTGTGGGACACCTCCCCGGGCTCCTTCAGCGAATGGGAGGCCCGCCAGGTCCTGTGGCGCTTCAAGTGGGTGACGACCTCCCTGCTCCAGGTCCCCGGGATGCCGCTGACCGCGGTCCACGGCTGGATCGCGCAGATGAGCGAGCGCTACCGCGCCGCCGGCCACGGACAGCAGCCTGTCGCCGCGATGCGCCACGCCGTCGCCCAGCACACCGGCATCGACGCCGCGACCGCCTACGACTCCTGGGTGACGCGCCCCCGCGAGGAGCTGAGCGACTGCGAGGCCTGCGAGATCCGCGAACGAGCCCTGTTCCACGTCCACGCGGGCGACGACCACCGAGCCCTGGAGATCTGGCGGCCCGTCCTCGAGGGCACCGCCGGCTGCTCCGAGGAACCGGGCATCAGCCAGGCCCACGCCCTGCTGCCGCTGGTACGGCTGGGCCGCACCGACGAGGCCCGCTCGCACCACCTCACCGGCTACCGCGCCGCCCGGGGCAAGACCAGCATGTGCCAGGAGATCGGGCTCCACCTCGAGTTCTGCGCGCTCACCCGCAACGAGGGCCGCGGACTGGAGATCCTGGCCGAGAACCGGGAACTGTTCGCCGTCACCGGCGCCCCGCTGGACCGGCTCCACCTCCTCACCGGAGTCGAGGTCCTGCTGGGCCGGCTCGTCGAGGACGGACACGCCGACGCGGCCGTCGCCGGACCGGCCGGCCGTACCTGGACGGCACGCGAACTCCTCGATCACGTCCGCCACGACGCCGGGGCGCTGACGGCCGCGTTCGACACGCGCAACGGCACCACCACCGTCGGCGACCGCCGCCGGGCGCGGCTCGCCCGCAAGCCCCTGCTCACCGAGGCCCTGCCGCTCGGCCTGCGCACCACCGGCGTGACCACCGCCCCCGCCCCGGCGGCACCGCCGGAGATCCCCACCGATCTCCCCGGCCTCGTCGCCCGCGCCCGCACCCTGGATGCCCAGGGCCACCCCGGCGCCACCCGGATGTGGCACCGCGTGAGCGAGCACGTCACCGCCGAGGAGTACGTCCACGACCCCGCCCTCGGATCCTGGGAGCGGCTGCGCGCCGAGCTGGCCGAGCACCGCGCCTTCGCCGCCCACGACGACGACCGCACGGCCGACGCACGGGCCGCGATGGCCGAGGCCGCCGAACTCTTCGAGCAGGCCGGCATGGCGTGGCACGCGCTCGTGGCCCGCGCCCGCACGGCCTGCGAACCGGCCACCGAGGACGGCGCCCCCGACTGGCCGGCCCTCGACGCCGCGCTGCACCGGGCCCGCGAACTGCTCGCGGCCGGCACCCCGGCCGAGGGGGAGAACACCGCGCCCGAGCACTACCTCGCGGTGCTCCAGTGCCACCTCCGCGCCGCGCACACCGCGCTCGAGGCCGAACTCCCCGGCGTCTCCGCCGCCACCGCGGAACGGTTCGACGCCCTGGCCGGCACCCTGCTCGCCGAGGCCGAGCGGCTGGACGTCCCGTACCCGAAGGCCACCGCCCACCAGTACCGCGCCGACGTCGCGGCCCGCACCGGCCGGTTCGAGGACGCCGAGAGGCTGCTGGGCACCGCCCTGGAACTCCTGGAGACCACCGGGCGCCCGTGGCGGGCGTCCCGCGCGCAGGGACTGCTCGGCCAGGTGCTCCTGTGGCAGGGCAAGGCGACGGACGCCGTGGGCCACCTCCAGCAGGCCCTCGCCTCCGCGGCCCGCTACGACGACGCCGCGTTCCCCGTCGTCCCCACCCTCGGCATGCTCGGCCACGCCTGCGCCCACACCGGCGACATACCCGCCGCGGTGCGCCACCTCTCGGAGGCCGCCGCTCGGCTCGACCGCGACGGCGACCCCGGCGGGGCCGCCGAGACCCGGCTGGAACTCGCCGACGTCCTGGCCCGCTCCGGGCAGCACGCCGACGCCGTCGCCATCCTGGAGTCGCTGCTCACCGACGACGCCGCGGGCGCCCTCCCGCCGCCCCTCACGGCCCAGATCCGCCTCGACCTGGCACGCGGCCTGACCGAACTGGAGGAACACTGGGCCGCCGCCGAGCAGTTCCTGCGCGTGGCCGACGAGGTCGCCGACTGGGAGGACGGCACCACGCACACCCTCGTCGCCGCCGACGCCGCCGTCGCCCTGGCCCGCGCCGGCTCCTGGGACCCGGCGCGCACCGCCTACACCCGCGCCGTCACCGCCCACGGACGCGCACCCCAGCCCGGACCGGTCGTCCGGATGATGCACGAGTTCGCCTCCCTCACCATGGCGGCCCGGGGCCCCGAGGGCCTGGAGGACGCCCTGGCCCACCTCGCCGAGGCCGACGACGTCCGCCGGGCCGTCCCCGCCGACGACGAGGACTTCGCCCACTGGTACCAGGCCGGCGCCACCCACTACCGCCGCGCCCGCGCCCTCGCGGAGGCCGAGAGGTTCCCCGACGCCCTCGCCGAGATGGAACGCGCCCTCACCGCCTACGAACCCGGCGGCCCGCACGCCGAGGCCCCCCGCGCCGAGGCGTCCCGCGTCGCCGCACTCATCGAGGCCAACGGTCTCGGCGCACCCGAGGCGGCGACGGCACGCCTGACCGCCGCCATCGCCCGCTGCGAAGCGGTCGGCCTGCCCGAGGCCGTGGCGATCCTCACGAACCTGCGCACCGACCTGGCGACCCGTCAGGCCCCGTAGGCGCCGGGAACCGCGAACCGGGGGCCGCCCCTTGACCCGCGCGTGATCCACGGGCAGGGTCGGCCCCGGCGCCGGGCACCGGCACGGCGAGGACAGGAGGGGCACATGGCCAGCGACGTCGAACACCGCTTCGTCGAAGTGAACGGGATCAGACTGCACATCGCCGAGCAGGGGCAAGGCCCCCTCGTCCTCCTGCTGCACGGCTTCCCCGAGTGCTGGTACTCCTGGCGCCACCAGTTCGGTCCGCTGGCCGAGGCCGGATACCGCGTCGTCGCCCCGGACCAGCGCGGCTACGCGCGCAGCGACCAGCCCGGCGACATCGCCGCCTACAGCCTCCTGCACCTGACCGGCGACGTCGTCGCGCTGATCCACGCGCTCGGCGAGGACAGCGCGGTCGTCGTCGGCCACGACTGGGGTGCGCCCGTCGCCTGGACGACGGCCCTGCTGCGCCCCGACGTCGTACGCGGCGTGGCCGGCCTGAGCGTGCCGCCGCTGCCGCGCGGCCCGGAGCCGCCGCTCTCCGTCCTGCGCGACCTGCTGGGCGACGGCTTCTACCAGCTCTACTTCCAGGAGCCCGGCGTCGCCGACGCCGAACTGGCCCAGGACCCGGCCGCCACGTTCCGCCGGCTGCTGGCCGGCGGCTCCGGCGACAGCCAGGCCGGCAAGCCGCCCAGCCCCTGGATCATCCCCAAGGGCAGCACCACCCTCGACACGATGCCGGAACCCGGACGACTGCCCGACTGGCTGTCCGCGGCCGACATCGACACGTTCGCCCGCGAATACTCCGCCCACGGGGACCGCGCCTTCACCGGCGGTCTGAACTGGTACCGCAACATCGACCGGAACTGGGAGCTGCTCGCCCCCTTCCACGACCGCGGCATCGACGTTCCGGCGCTCTACGTGGCGGGGGAGCAGGACCTGGTCCGCTCCTTCCCCGGCATGGACGAGGTCCTGGCCGGCCTCGACCGGGCCGTGCCGAAGCTGCACGACCGTCTCACCCTCCCCGGCTGCGGCCACTGGACCCAGCAGGAGCGCCCGGAAGAGGTCAACGCCGCCCTCCTGGACTTCCTCGCCCACCTGCGGCCGGCGGCCTGAGCACGCGGCAGCGCGCAGGGGCACGCCACGGGGCACGGAAGGTTCACCACCTTCCGTGCCCCGTGCCACTCCGGGCCGCGGCGTGCGGTGCGTGACAGTGCCCGGCAGTGTGCGCCGGCGCGCGGTCGAGGTCTCGCCCTGTGTGACGGACAGGGGCCTGCGGTGTGAAGCGGCCCATAGGAGCCAGATCACCTACGAAACCGTGCCGTAGCCACGAAATACCACGTCACAGTGCCATTTACGCGACCGCGGCACTTCCCGGGCCAACGGCCTGCGGTCGTAGGTCACAGTCTTGTCGGGGGTTTTGGGCGCCGCTAACAATGGCTGAGTCGCACGGCGCCGTCGACCGAGAAACGGCGCTTTTTCTTGC
>NZ_JBFAPH010000194.1:0-12647 GCF_040675635.1 Streptomyces sp. NPDC049577 | reverse complement strand
GCCGAGCGGGCTGCACGGCGCGACGGCCGTCGGCGACCGCTCCCGTTTCCCGCAGGCGCGGCGTATCGGCAGCTCCCGCTGAGCGGCTGCCCCCTGCCACGTGTGACATAAAAGTGATGTGAGGGACGGCGGTGAAACCGCCTCCCTAGCAGAGCGGGAGAGGGCTCGTCACCCCGTCGACCAGGGCATTGACCCTTGCGTGTGACGTGCGGCACACGAAGTAGGTAAAGACCTCATCAAATAGTTTGTGATACCGTTCACTAAACCCGGTGCCAGAGCCGAAGGACCGTAGTGCGACGGCCCTTCCTCGCGCGTGCACGCCTCATCCCCGGGGATACGCTCG
Organism: Streptomyces sp. NPDC049577; assembly: GCF_040675635.1. Taxonomy (NCBI): domain Bacteria; kingdom Bacillati; phylum Actinomycetota; class Actinomycetes; order Kitasatosporales; family Streptomycetaceae; genus Streptomyces; species Streptomyces sp. NPDC049577. The sequence goes on along the minus strand of NZ_JBFAPH010000194.1, from coordinate 12,304 downwards.
TCCACGACGAATCGTTGCTTCCGACCTCTCGCCGGAGAAACCCTTCATGCAGTCCAACGACGCCCGAACACTTCTGCAGTGCGCCGTTCCGACCGTCGTGACCGGTGTCATCGCCGTCGTCGCCGGCCTCGCGTTCGCCGGTGGCAAGGGCGCCCTCGGCGCGGCCGTCGGCACCGTCCTCGCGGGCGGGATCATGGCCATGGGGCTGATCATTCTGCACCGCACCGCGAAGCACCTTCCCCATCTCTTCCAGGCGATGGGCCTGCTGCTCTATCTGACGCAGGTCCTGCTCGTCGGGGTCTTCCTCGCGGTGTTCAAGAACACCACGCTCTTCGACACCAAGGCATTCGCCCTCGCGATGCTCGGTGCCACCCTCGTGTGGATCGCCGCACAAACGCGCGCCTACATGAAGGCGAAGATCCTTTACGTCGATCCCGAGTCCGGCGAGGCGAAGAAGTCCGCCGCCGCCGGGTCCCCGTCATGAGTGGTAGGCCCGGGATAAAGCCTCGCGCGCTCACCTGCTATCGTCCGGTGCCATCTGAGGTGCGACGGACGCAGGCAGCCGAATCCCCGAGTCCCAGGGGAGAGAACCGGCCGTTTGTGCAGCTGACGCCTGCGAAGCCTTTCGGCCACCGGCCGACCGGCCGCACCCCAATCCGTAAGACCAGTCCAGTGCCGTTCCGTGGCTGCTCGCCGCGCCGACACAACGAGGTTGCCGTACCTATGCGCCACGCTGAAGGAGCTCGCGGTGAGTGCTGACCAGACGCTGCTCGCCTTCGAGACCGATTGCCACATCTTCGATGGGTGCGGCTTCCCGGCCCCAGGGCTCCACTCGTTCGTCTTCAAGCCGCTGTTCACGATCGGCAGCTTCGAGTTCAACAAGCCGATGCTGCTGGCCGTGCTCGGCACGCTGGTCATCGTGGGGTTCTTCTGGGCGGCGTTCGGCAGGGCCAAGGTCGTTCCCGGCAAGCTCCAGATGATCGGTGAGGCCGGTTACGACTTCGTCCGGCGCGGGCTCGTCTACGAGGCGCTGGGGAAGAAGGAGGGCGAGAAGTACGTCCCCTTCATGGTCTCCCTGTTCTTCTTCGTGTGGATCATGAACCTGTGGTCCGTCATTCCGGTGGCCTCCTTCCCGGTGACGTCGATCATCGCCTTCCCCGCGGGCCTCGCCCTGATCGTCTACGTCCTCTGGATGTTCCTGACCTTCAAGAAGCACGGCTTCGTCGGCGCCCTGAAGAACATCACGGGCTACGACAAGTCGCTCGGCGGGATCCTGCCGGTCATCGTCGTGCTGGAGTTCCTCTCGAACGTCATCATCCGGCCCTTCACCCACGCGGTCCGGCTCTTCGCGAACATGTTCGCCGGCCACCTGCTGCTGCTGATGTTCACCATCGCCAGCTGGTACCTGCTGAACGGCATCGGTGTGCTCTACGCGGGCGCGTCCTTCGTGATGACGATCCTGCTGACCGCCTTCGAGCTTTTCATCCAGGCCGTCCAGGCGTACGTGTTCGTGCTCCTGGCCTGCAACTACGTTCAGGGCGCGCTCGCCGAGCACCACTGAGCAGCCCGTCTCCCCTCCCGTCCATGAGACGTCCGGTGGCCAACCCCCACCGGTCCGTGAAAGAAAAGGAAGAACCGGCATGTCCGCTCTCCAGACCCTCGCCGCCGACGGTGTCACCGGCAACCTCGGTTCCATCGGTTACGGCCTCGCCGCCATCGGCCCCGGCGTCGGCGTCGGCATCATCTTCGGCAACGGCACCCAGGCCCTGGCCCGTCAGCCCGAGGCCGCCGGCCTCATCCGTGCCAACCAGATCATGGGTTTCGCCTTCTGTGAGGCGCTCGCCCTGATCGGCATCGTCATGGGCTTCCTTTTCAAGAGCTGACGAACAGCCGTAACCACCCTCACAGACGGAAGGCACTGATGTGATCGCCCTGATCGCGGCCGAGGAGATGGAGAACCCGCTCCTCCCCCCGATGCCAGAGCTCGTCATCGGCCTCATCGCCTTCGCCATCGTTGTCGGCTTCCTCGCCAAGAAGCTCCTCCCGAACATCAACAAGGTTCTGGAGGAGCGCCGGGCGGCCATCGAGGGCGGCATGGAGAAGGCCGAGGCCGCCCAGGCCGAGGCTCAGCAGGTACTCGAGGACTACCGGGCCCAGCTCGCCGACGCGCGCCACGACGCCGCGCGTCTGCGCCAGGAGGCGCAGGAGCAGGGTGTCGCGCTGATCGCCGAGATGCGGATCGAGGGCCAGCGCCAGCGGGACGAGATCGTCGCCGCCGGCCACGCCCAGATCGAGGCGGACCGCAAGGCCGCCGCCGCCTCTCTCCGCCAGGACGTCGGCCAGCTGGCCATCGACCTGGCCGGCAAGCTCGTCGGCGAGTCCCTGAAGGACTCCGACCGCCAGAGCCGGACCGTCGACCGCTTCCTCGACGCGCTCGACGAGAAGGCGGTCAAGGCGGCCGACACGACGAAGGCCGAGGCGACCCGATGAGCGGCGCGAGCCGGGAGGCACTCGCCTCCGCACGAGACAGCTTCGACGCGCTGCTGGACAACACGTCCGTCGACGCCGCGAAGCTCGCCGAGGAACTGGCCGCGGTCACCGCGCTGCTCGACCGCGAGGTGTCGCTGCGCCGGGTCCTGACCGACCCGGCGCAGCCGGGCGACGCCAAGGCCGAGCTGGCGAAGCGGCTGCTGACCGGCCAGGTGGGCGACGAGTGCGCCGATCTGATCGCCGGCCTGGTCCGCTCCCGCTGGACCGCCTCGCGTGACCTGGTGGACGCGACCGAGGAGCTGGCCGCCGCCGCCGATCTCGTCGCCGCCGAGCGCTCCGGCGCCCTGGACGACGTCGAGGACGAGGTGTTCCGCTTCGGCCGGATCGTCACGTCGGACGCCGCGCTGCGTGCCGCGCTGACCGACCGGGTCGCGGACCGTTCCGCCAAGGCCGCGCTGGTGCGCGAGCTGCTGACGGGCCGGGCCAACCCGGTGACCGAGCGGCTCGTCGTGCGACTGGTGACGCTGCCGCGAGGCCGTAGCCTGGAAGCGGGGCTCACCGCCCTCTCCAAGCTGGCGGCGGACCGCCGGGACCGCATGGTCGCGGTGGTCACGTCCGCGGTGCCGCTGAGCGATCAGCAGAAGCAGCGCCTCGGTGAGGGGCTCGCCAAGCTGTACGGACGGCGTGTCCATCTCAACCTGGACGTGGACCCCGAGGTCATCGGTGGTGTCCAGGTGCGGATCGGCGACGAGGTCATCAACGGCACCATCGCGGACCGGCTCGCCGAGGCGGGCCGACGGATGGCCGGCTGACCAGCCACCAACTCAAGAGCATGTACTGACGGCCCGAGTTGGGCCGACGGTGTCCTCTGGGGGACAGTCCCCAGACCCCCAGAATTACTTCGGGCCCAACAAGGAGAGCAGGGAACCCAGATGGCGGAGCTCACGATCCGGCCGGAGGAGATCCGGGACGCGCTGGAGAACTTTGTCCAGGCGTACAAGCCGGACGCGGCCTCGCGCGAGGAGGTCGGTACGGTCAGCGTTGCCGGCGACGGCATCGCGAAGGTCGAGGGTCTTCCCTCGGCCATGGCGAACGAGCTGCTCAAGTTCGAGGACGGCACCCTCGGTCTCGCCCTCAACCTCGAGGAGCGCGAGATCGGTGCCGTCGTCCTCGGCGAGTTCAGCGGCATCGAGGAGGGCCAGCCGGTGCAGCGCACCGGTGAGGTGCTCTCCGTCGCGGTGGGCGAGGGCTACCTCGGCCGCGTCGTCGACCCGCTGGGCAACCCGATCGACGGCCTCGGCGAGATCGCGACCGAGGGCCGCCGCGCCCTCGAGCTGCAGGCCCCCACGGTCATGCAGCGCAAGTCGGTCCACGAGCCGATGGAGACCGGCTACAAGGCCGTCGACGCGATGACCCCGATCGGCCGCGGCCAGCGTCAGCTGATCATCGGTGACCGTCAGACCGGCAAGACCGCGCTGGCCGTCGACACGATCATCAACCAGCGCGACAACTGGCGCTCCGGCGACCCGAAGAAGCAGGTCCGCTGCATCTACGTCGCCATCGGCCAGAAGGGCTCCACCATCGCGTCCGTGCGCGGTGCCCTGGAGGAGGCCGGCGCCCTCGAGTACACGACGATCGTCGCGGCTCCGGCGTCCGACCCGGCGGGCTTCAAGTTCCTCGCCCCCTACACCGGCTCCGCCATCGGCCAGCACTGGATGTACCAGGGCAAGCACGTCCTGATCGTCTTCGACGACCTGTCGAAGCAGGCCGACGCCTACCGTGCCGTCTCCCTGCTGCTGCGCCGCCCGCCGGGCCGTGAGGCCTACCCGGGTGACGTCTTCTACCTGCACTCCCGCCTGCTGGAGCGCTGCGCCAAGCTCTCCGACGAGATGGGCGCCGGTTCGATGACCGGTCTGCCGATCGTCGAGACCAAGGCCAACGACGTCTCGGCGTTCATCCCGACCAACGTCATCTCCATCACCGACGGCCAGTGCTTCCTGGAGTCCGACCTGTTCAACGCCGGCCAGCGCCCGGCCCTGAACGTCGGTATCTCGGTCTCCCGTGTCGGTGGCTCCGCCCAGCACAAGGCCATGAAGCAGGTCTCCGGCCGCCTCCGCGTGGACCTCGCCCAGTTCCGTGAGCTGGAGGCGTTCGCCGCCTTCGGTTCCGACCTGGACGCCGCGTCGAAGGCCGCCCTGGAGCGCGGTAAGCGCATGGTCGAGCTGCTGAAGCAGGCCCAGTACGCCCCGTACTCCACCGAGGACCAGGTCGTCTCCATCTGGGCCGGCACCACCGGCAAGATGGACGACGTTCCGGTCGAGGACATCCGCCGCTTCGAGCGCGAGCTGCTGGACTACCTGCACCGCGAGCACAAGGGCCTGATGACCAGCATCGTCGAGGGCGGCAAGATGTCCGACGACACGCTGCAGGCCGTCGCCGACGGGATCGCGACCTTCAAGCAGCAGTTCGAGACCTCGGACGGCAAGCTGCTGGGCGAGGGCTGAGCATATGGGTGCCCAGCTCCGGGTCTACAAGAGGCGGATCAAGTCCGTCTCCGCGACCAAGAAGATCACCAAGGCGATGGAGATGATCGCCGCCTCGCGCATCGTCAAGGCACAGCGCCAGGTGGCCGCGTCCACTCCGTACGCCAGTGAGCTCACCCGGGCAGTGACCGCGGTTGCCACCGGCTCCAACACCAAGCACCCGCTGACCACCGAGGTGGACCACCCGGTCCGGGCCGCGGTCCTGCTCGTCACGAGCGACCGCGGTCTGGCCGGCGGCTACTCCTCCAACGCCATCAAGGCGGCGGACAAGCTCACCGAGCGCCTGCGCGCGGAGGGCAAGGAGGTCGTCCACTACATCGTCGGCCGCAAGGGTGTGGCGTACTACGGCTTCCGGGAGCGCCCGGTCGCCGGGTCGTGGACCGGGTTCACCGACAGCCCGACCTACGCCGACGCCAAGAAGGTGGCGGACCCGCTGATCGAGGCCGTCCTCAAGGACACGGCCGAGGGCGGCGTGGACGAGCTGCACATCGTCTTCACGGAGTTCGTGTCGATGATGACGCAGACGCCGGTCGAGAACCGGCTGCTGCCGCTCACCCTCGAGGCCACGGCCGAGTCGACGCACGCCCGGGCCACCGGCCAGCAGTGGTCGCGGGCGGCCAGCAGCCGCTCCAGGGTGGAGAGCAGGGCGGGCACGGACTCGGGGGCCCGTAGTTCGGTCAGCAGCCGGACGGGGTGGACGGCGTAGGCGGTGCGCAGCGGGTTGGTGACGAGGGCGGCGGCGGCGCGGGCGGTGCGGGGGTCGCGCAGGCGGGCCAGGGCGTGGGCGGCGGTCGCGCAGCGCACGGGCTCGCGGTAGTTGAGGAGGAGGACCAGGGTCTCGAAGGCGCGCCGGTCGCCGCGCACGCCGAGCGCGTAGGCGGCGATCTCCCGGGCCCACAGCGGTCGTTCGGGGGCCACCAGGACCTCGGCCAGCTCGTCGCGCGCCGGACGGCCGTCGGCGCGCACCAGCGCGAGCAGCCTCTCGTACGCCGCGAACTCGGCCGGGGAGACCAGTTCGGCCCGGACCCGCTTCAGCAGCGCGCGGAATTCCTCGTCCATGTCCCGCTCTCCTCCCCGAGTGGCCCGCACCACATCGTAAGTCGCGCGCCCTTCCCCTGGCGCTCTTGGTTACCGGTGAGTTAATCTCCGGTCCAGAGCGCTCGCCGCTCGGCGGTCTGGTGACGCAGCCGCCCTCGCATGGACGCCGGTTCGTCGGTTCGGCACCTCCAGTACGGCACGCCCCGGGACAGGGCCCGCCGGTTTCGCACCAATCTCCCCTTCCGTGGGCGCCTTTCGCCGTCCCGGAATCTCCCGAGTCGCCGCGCCCTGCCAGGGGCCCGTCAACCGTCGTCGTCTCCCCCGCGCACGGGGGTCACCCTCTGGAGTCTCGCGATGGACCGTCCGCGCAGCAATGGCGCCCACCCGGCGTCCACACCCGATGCGTCGTCCCAGCTCCCTCCCGCCACTTCCCTCCGGACTGTCGCCGTGGTCGGTCTCGGCACCATGGGCACCGGCATCACCGAACTCCTCATCCGTGCCGGCCGCGAGGTCACCGGCATCGACGTGGACCCCGCGGCGGCCGCGCGGGCGGTCGCCGCGCTGGAGTCGGCCACTGCCCGGGCGGTCGAGCGCGGGCGCGTCACCGAGGAGGAGCGCCGCGCGGCGCTGGCCCGCTTCCGCACCTCGGAGGACCTGCGCGACGCCGCCGGCGCCGATCTGGTGATCGAGGTCGTGCCCGAGGACTACGCCCTGAAGCTGGAGGTCTTCACCGCGCTGGACGCCGTCGTGCGGCCGGACGCGATCCTGGCGACGGGCACCAACGCCCTGTCGGTGACCCGGCTGGCGGCCGACTCGGCGCGCCCCGAGCGCGTGCTCGGCCTGCACTTCTTCAACCCGGCGCCGGCCATGAAGCTCGTCGAGGTCGTCTCCTCGGTGCTCACCGCGCCGAGCGCGGTCGCGGCCGTCACCGGACTGGCCCGCGAGCTGGGCAAGGAGCCGGTCGCGGTGGGCGACCGGCCCGGCTGTGTGGCCGACGGTCTGCTGTTCGGCTACCTCAACCAGGCCGCCGCGATGTACGAGGCGCGCTACGCGACCCGCGAGGACATCGACGCGGCGATGCGGCTGGGCTGCGGGCTGCCGATGGGCCCGCTCGCCCTGCTGGACCTGATCGGCATCGATACGGCCCGCACGGTCCTGGAGGCGATGTACGCCGCGTCCGGCGACCGGTTGCACGCGCCGGCGCCGGTCCTGGGCCAGCTCGCCGCGGCCGGGCTGACCGGCCGCAAGGCGGGCCGGGGCTTCTACACGTACGAGGGACCGGGTTCGGCGACGGTGGTGGCGGACGACCGGACGCCGGCCGCGGCGGACGAGGCGGCGGCCGGCCGGCCGGTGACCTCGGTGGGCGTCGTGGGCTCGGGCACCATGGCGAGCGGCATCGCCGAGGTGTTCGCCAAGGCGGGCTACCCGGTGGTGCTGGCGGCCCGCAGCCAGGAGAAGGCGGACGCCGCGAAGGAGCGGATCGCCGGTTCCCTGGCGCGGTCGGTGGCCAAGGGCCGGATGACGGCCGAGCAGCGCGACGCCGCGCTGGCCGCCGTCACCCCGGCGGGCACGCTGGACGCGCTGGCGGAGGTGGACCTGGCCGTCGAGGCGGTGGCGGAGGACCTTCGGGTCAAGCAGCAGCTGTTCACGACGCTCGACAAGGTGTGCCGGCCGGGCGCGGTGCTGGCCACCACGACCTCCTCGCTGCCGGTCGTCGCCATCGCCCGCGCCACCTCGCGCCCGCAGGACGTGGTGGGCATGCACTTCTTCAACCCGGCGCCGGCCATGAAGCTCGTCGAGGTCGTCCGCACGGTGCTGACGGCCGGCGACGCGCACGCCACCGTCCGGGCGGTGTGCGCCCGGATCCGCAAGCACCCGGTCGACTGCGGGGACCGCGCCGGCTTCATCGTCAACGCACTGCTGTTCCCCTACCTCAACAACGCGATCAAGATGGTCCAGGACCACTACGCATCGCTGGACGAGATCGACGCCGCGATGAAGCTCGGCGGCGGCTATCCGATGGGTCCCTTCGAGCTGCTCGACGTCGTCGGCCTGGACGTCTCCCTGGCCATCGAGCGGGTGCTGCACCAGGAGTTCCGCGAGCCGGGCCTGGCGCCCGCTCCACTGCTGGAGCACCTGGTGGCGGCGGGCTGCCTGGGCCGCAAGACGGGACGGGGTTTCCGCGAGTACGCCCGGCGCTGACCGCACCGTGGCCGATCACGGGACGGGATGGGGCGGACTGCTCGAACCGGCCGGAGGTCCGCCCCGGCACGGCTGCGCGGACGCGTGTTACGTTCCCCACATGTCCCAGCCCGCCAAGTCCGCCCGCGCGCCGCGCGGGGCGGCCACCGAGCCCCCCGACCCGGAGAGCACCGGCTCCCGCCGCGCCGCAGCCCAGCGGCTCACCATGCGCCGCAAACTCGCCGCGGCGGCCATGGAGTTGTTCGCGACGAAGGGCTACGAGGCGACCACGGTCGACGAGATCGCGGCCACGGCGGGGGTCGCCCGCCGGACGTTCTTCCGTCATTTCCGCTCCAAGGAAGAGGCCATCTTCCCGGACCACGACGACACGCTCGTGCGGGCGGCGGGCGTGCTGGAGGCCGCGCCCCCGCACGAGAACCCGCTGGACACCGTCTGCCGGGGCATCAAGGAGGTCATGCGGATGTACGCGGCCTCCCCCGCCGTCTCGGTGGAGCGCTACCGGCTGACCCGCGAGGTGCCCGCGCTGCGTGAGCGGGAGATCGCCTCCGTGGCCCGCTACGAGCGGCTGTTCACCCGCTACCTGCTGGGTCACTTCGACGAGTCGACCACGCACCACGACGACGATCCGCTGCTCGCGGAGGTCGCCGCCTCGGCGGTGGTCACCGCGCACAACCACGTACTGCGGCGCTGGCTGCGCGGCGGCGGCAAGGGCGATGTGGAGGCGCAGCTGGACCACGCCTTCGCGATCGTGCGGGAGACCTTCGGCACCGGCATCGGCGCCGGCCGGGCAGGCGCGGGGGAGCCCCCGGCCGCCCGGGCGCGGGCGCACGGCGAGGTGCTCGTGACGGTGGCCCGCACGGACGCGCCGCTCGGCGACGTCATGCGGGCCATCGAGAAGGCCCTCACCAACAACTGACAGCAAATCCCCCTATAGACAGACATATCGACAACGGCCGTCCCGTCAGGGGCGGCCGTTGTCGCTCATGCGTGCCCTCCGGATGACATCTGAGAGAAATTATTGGCACGCAGTGTCTTGTCGAGTGGCACGCCGTGCCATAGCTTGTCGGTGTCCGGGCGGCCGGCACGCAGAACAACGCGTCGCGTGCCGGCTGTCCCCGCAAGCGACACAAGCGTCTTGTGCGCCCGGACCGCCTCGTCACAGGCGACCCGAGCACCACCCCGCCGAACCGACGGCACCGCCTCTGCACCACCCCGACGTTCCCTCGAGCCGTTTCCCAGACGTGCTTCGCCGGAGGCAAACCGTGAACCACATCCGTGACGCGATCCTCGCGTCGACAGCGTCCGACCGCGGCACCGCCGCCGTCACGAGCGACGACTTCGCCGCGCTGCCCCTTCCCGAGTCCTACCGCGCGGTGACCGTGCACAAGGACGAGGCCGAGATGTTCGCCGGCCTGACCACCCGTGAGAAGGACCCGCGCAAGTCGTTGCACGTCGAGGAGGTGCCGGTGCCCGAACTGGGCCCCGGCGAGGCGCTGGTGGCCGTCATGGCCAGCTCCGTCAACTACAACTCCGTCTGGACCTCGATCTTCGAGCCCGTCTCGACCTTCGGCTTCCTGGAGCGCTACGGCAAGCTCTCGCCGCTCGCCAAGCGCCACGACCTGCCGTACCACGTCATCGGCTCCGACCTGGCCGGCGTCGTGCTGCGCACCGGCCCCGGCGTCAACGCCTGGAAGCCGGGCGACGAGGTCGTCGCGCACTGCCTCTCCGTCGAGCTGGAGAGCGCGGACGGGCACAACGACACGATGCTCGACCCCGAGCAGCGCATCTGGGGCTTCGAGACGAACTTCGGCGGCCTGGCCGAGATCGCCCTGGTCAAGTCCAACCAGCTGATGCCGAAGCCGGACCATCTGTCGTGGGAGGAGGCCGCGGCCCCGGGCCTGGTCAACTCCACCGCCTACCGCCAGCTGGTCTCGCGCAACGGCGCGGGCATGAAGCAGGGCGACAACGTGCTGATCTGGGGCGCGAGCGGCGGACTCGGCTCGTACGCCACCCAGTTCGCCCTCGCCGGCGGCGCCAATCCGATCTGCGTGGTCTCCAGCGAGCAGAAGGCGGACATCTGCCGCTCGATGGGCGCCGAGGCGATCATCGACCGTGCCGCCGAGGACTACCGGTTCTGGAAGGACGAGCACACCCAGGACCCGAAGGAGTGGAAGCGCTTCGGCAAGCGCATCCGCGAGCTGACCGGCGGCGAGGACGTCGACATCGTCTTCGAGCACCCGGGCCGCGAGACCTTCGGCGCCTCGGTGTACGTCACCCGCAAGGGCGGCACGATCGTCACCTGCGCCTCCACCTCCGGCTACAACCACCAGTACGACAACCGCTACCTGTGGATGTCGCTCAAGCGGATCGTCGGCTCGCACTTCGCCAACTACCGCGAGGCGTGGGAGGCCAACCGGCTGATCGCCAAGGGCAAGATCCACCCCACGCTGTCGAAGACCTACAACCTGGAGGAGACCGGCCAGGCCGCCTACGACGTACACCGCAACCTCCACCAGGGCAAGGTCGGCGTCCTCGCGCTGTCCCCCGAGGAGGGCCTGGGCGTCCGCGACCACGAGATGCGGGCCAAGCACCTCGACGCCATCAACCGGTTCCGGAACGTCTAGTCATGACGGAACGTCAGACAGCGTCCGAGCCGAAGGACGCGCCGGCGCCGAAGGCGCGCAAGGAAAAAGACCGTCCCTGGCTGATGCGGACGTACGCCGGCCACTCCACGGCCGAGGCGTCCAACGAGCTCTACCGGCGCAACCTCGCCAAGGGCCAGACCGGTCTGTCGGTCGCCTTCGACCTGCCCACGCAGACCGGTTACGACCCCGACCACGTCCTCGCCCGCGGCGAGGTCGGCCGGGTCGGGGTCCCGGTCTCCCACCTCGGCGACATGCGCCGGCTGTTCCAGGACATCCCGCTGGAGCAGATGAACACCTCCATGACCATCAACGCCACCGCCATGTGGCTGCTGGCCATGTACCAGGTGGTCGCCGAGGAGCAGGGCGCCGATGTCACCCGGCTCCAGGGAACGACGCAGAACGACATCGTCAAGGAGTACCTCTCGCGCGGGACGCACGTCTTCCCGCCGGGGCCCTCACTGCGGCTGACCACCGACATGATCTCCTACACGGTGGCGCACATCCCGAAGTGGAACCCGATCAACATCTGCAGCTACCACCTGCAGGAAGCGGGGGCCACTCCGGTCCAGGAGATCGCGTACGCGATGTCCACGGCCGTCGCGGTGCTGGACGCGGTGCGTGATTCGGGGCAGGTGCCCGCGGAGAAGTTCGGCGATGTGGTCGCCCGGATCTCGTTCTTCGTGAACGCGGGCGTCCGGTTCGTCGAGGAGATGTGCAAGATGCGCGCCTTCGGCCGCATCTGGGAGAAGGTGACCCGGGAGCGGTACGGGGTGGAGAACCCCAAGCAGCGCCGCTTCCGGTACGGCGTGCAGGTCAACTCCCTCGGGCTGACCGAGGCGCAGCCGGAGAACAACGTCCAGCGCATCGTGCTGGAGATGCTCGCGGTCACCCTCTCCAAGGACGCCCGGGCCCGGGCCGTCCAGCTGCCCGCCTGGAACGAGGCGCTGGGTCTGCCGCGCCCGTGGGACCAGCAGTGGTCCCTGCGCATCCAGCAGGTGCTGGCCCATGAGAGCGATCTGCTGGAGTACGAGGACATCTTCGCCGGCTCGCATGTGATCGAGGCCAAGGTCGAGGGGCTGGTGGCCGAGTCGCTGGCGGAGATGGAGCGCATCCAGGGGATGGGCGGGGCGATGGCGGCCGTGGAGTCGGGCTACCTCAAGGCCCGGCTCGTCGCCTCGCACGCCGAGCGCCGGGCCCGCATCGAGTCCGGCGAGGAGAAGATCGTCGGCGTCAACTGCTACGAGACGACCGAGCCCAATCCGCTCACCGCGGACCTCGACCCGGGCCCGGTGGCCCGGGTGAGGGGGAGGACGTCATGCGACAGCGAACGGAACGGGCGCGCGGCACGAGGGGGCGCAGGAGACGGGTCGCCGCGGCGGCGGTGGT